>NZ_JCBAJO010000129.1:0-13740 GCF_059772245.1 Cupriavidus sp. R6-3 | reverse complement strand
CTGGAAGCGGCGGCGGCGCGCATGGGGCTCGAACTGGATTGACCGACGAGACGAGCGAGCCGGTGCGCGACCACAGTCTCTGTCCCGCACCGGCGCGCCTCGAGACACAAGGCAAAGCAACTCAAAGCAACGCAAGGCAGAACAAGGAAAGCAAGGCATGGAATCAGTGGATTGCGTGGTGATCGGCGCCGGCGTGGTGGGCCTGGCGGTCGCACGGGCGCTCGCCCGGCAAGGGCGCGAGGTGGTGATCCTGGAGGCGGAGAACGCCTTCGGCACGATCACCAGCGCGCGCAACAGCGAGGTGATCCACGCGGGCATCTACTACCCGGCCGGCTCGCTGAAGGCGCGGCTGTGCGTGCAGGGCAAGGCGATGCTGTACGACTATTGCCGGAGCCACCAGATCGCCCATCAGCGTTGCGGCAAGCTGATCGTCGCCACCAGCGCGGCGCAGGTCGCCACGCTCGAAGGCATTCGCGCGAAGGCGGCCGCCAACGGCGTCGACGATCTGCGCCTGCTGTCGCGCGACGAGGCGCTGGAACTGGAACCGAATCTGCAATGCGAGGCCGCGCTGCTGTCGCCGTCGACCGGCATCGTCGACAGCCACGGGCTGATGCTGGCGCTGCTGGGCGATGCCGAGCAGGCCGGCGCGATGCTGGCGGTATGTTCGCCGGTGCTGACGGGTGCGGTGACTGCCGACGGCATCGTGCTGGAAGTCGGCGGCGACACCGCGACCACGCTGCTGGCGCGCACCGTCGTCAATGCCGCGGGGCTGACTGCGCCCGAGCTGGCGCGCCGGATCGAAGGCATGCCGGCGGCGCATATCCCGCCGCAGTTCTACGCCAAGGGCTGCTATTTCACGCTGGCCGGCCGCGCGCCGTTCTCGCGGCTGATCTACCCGGTGCCCGAGGCGGCCGGCCTGGGCGTGCATCTGACGCTGGACCTGGGCGGCCAGGCTCGCTTCGGCCCGAATGTGCGATGGATCGACGAAATCGAATATGGGGTCGATCCGCACGATGCCGACAGCTTCTATGACGAGGTGCGGCGCTATTGGC
The DNA here is from genome assembly GCF_059772245.1 of Cupriavidus sp. R6-3. NCBI lineage: Bacteria > Pseudomonadati > Pseudomonadota > Betaproteobacteria > Burkholderiales > Burkholderiaceae > Cupriavidus > Cupriavidus sp. R6-3. The sequence continues at coordinate 12,688 of NZ_JCBAJO010000129.1, read as the reverse complement.
CGGCGCTGGCGGACGGCGCCCTGCAGCCGGGCTATGCCGGCATCCGCCCGAAGATCAGCGGCCCGGGCGAGCCGGCCGCGGACTTCCGCATCGACGGCCCGGCCACGCATGGCGTGCCGGGGCTGGTGCACCTGTTCGGGATCGAATCGCCGGGGCTCACGGCGTCGCTGGCGATCGGGGAGGCAGTGGCGGCGATCGCGGAATAACGAACGCGCCAGATATCGGCTCCCCGCTCCCGCAAGCGGGAGAAGGGGAAAACCTCCCGCTCAGCCCTGCGCCTTGGGACTGTCTCCCAGCGGGAGACGGGGGAAACCCTGCCGCTCAGCCCTGCCCCTTCGGCGCCTGCGCCGGAATGCGCGGCGTCTCCACCCGCACGTCGCCGCATTGCGCGCGATGACGCAGCGCATGGTCCATCAGTACCAGCGCCAGCATCGCCTCGGCGATCGGCGTGGCACGGATGCCCACGCATGGGTCGTGGCGGCCGAAGGTCTCGACCGTGGCGGCCTGTCCGGCCTTGTCGATCGATTCGCGCGGGGTGCGGATGCTGGAGGTCGGCTTGATCGCCAGCGACACGGTGATGTCCTGCCCCGTCGAGATGCCGCCCAGCACGCCGCCGGCATTGTTGGTGCGGAAACCCGCCGCGGTCAGCTCGTCGCCATGGACGCTGCCGCGCTGCGCCACGCTGGCGAAGCCGGCGCCGATCTCGACGCCCTTGACCGCATTGATGCCCATCATCGCGTGCGCGATATCGGCGTCGAGCTTGTCGAACAGCGGCTCGCCCAGGCCCACCGGCACGCCGCTGGCCACCACCTCGATGCGGGCGCCGACGGAATCGCCGTCGCGGCGCAGCGCATCCATATACGTTTCCAGCTCGGGGACGATATTGGCGTCGGCGGCGAAGAACGGATTGCGCGGCACCTCGGCCCAGTCGGTGAACGGCACCTGGATCTCGCCCAGCTGCGACATATAGCCCCGGATCTCGGTGCCGTACTGCTCGCGCAGCCATTTGCGCGCGACCGCCGCGGCGGCCACCACCGGCGCGGTCAGCCGGGCCGACGAACGGCCGCCGCCGCGATGGTCGCGGATGCCGTATTTCTGCCAGTAGGTGTAATCGGCGTGGCCGGGGCGGAACGTCTCGACGATATTGCCGTAGTCCTTGCTGCGCTGGTCGGTATTGCGGATCAGCAGGCAGATCGGCGTGCCGGTGGTCTTGCCCTCGAACACGCCCGACAGGATCTCGACCTGGTCCGGCTCCTTGCGCTGCGTGACGTGGCGCGACGTGCCCGGCTTGCGGCGGTCCAGGTCGCCCTGGATATCGGCCTCGCACAGGCTCATGCCCGGCGGGCAGCCATCGACCACCGCGCCGATGGCGGGTCCGTGCGACTCGCCGAAGGTGGTGACTGTGAAGAGCAGGCCGAGGGTATTGCCGGACATGATGAAAACCACGCAGGAATTGGGAAAGGCCTACATTGTACGGCCTGGCGTCGCGCCACGGCGCCGCCCCGCTGCCCCGCCGCCCCGCTTTTCCGCTACCCCGCTGCTTGTGAGGCCGCGCCGCCTACCGCCATTCGCCGCGCAGGCCCTGCACCACCTGCTGCAGGCCTTCCGGCGTGGCCTGCGTCGGGTCGATCGGCTCGCCGACCACCAGTTCGAGCCGGCTGAGGATGCCGCGCCGGAACGGCCGCGTCATCGCCGCCCCGCCCTTGCGCGAGAAAAAGCTGCCCCACAGGCCGCGCAGCGCCATCGGCACCACCGGTACCGGCGTGCGCCGCACGATCTGCTGCACGCCCTGCTTGAACGGATTGATGTCGCCGCTGGCGGTGATCTTGCCCTCCGGGAAGATGCAGACCAGCTCGCCCCCGGCGAGCGCGCGCGCGACCTCGTCGTAGGCCTGCTTCAGCGTCTGCGGGTCTTCGTGCGCGGGCGCGATCGGAATCGCGCGCGCCTGCCGGAAGAACCAGGACAGCAGCGGTACCTGGAAGATGCGATGGTCCATCACGAAGCGCACGGGCCGCGGGCTGGCCGCCATCAGCACCACCGCATCGGCGAAGCTGACGTGATTGCAGACCAGCACCGCCGGCCCCTCGGCGGGAATCCGGTCGGCGTGGATCCGCTTGAGCCGGTACACCGTATGCACGAGGATCCAGGCGACGAAGCGCAGCAGGAATTCCGGCACCACCGAATAGATGTAGATCGCCACCACCGCATTGAGCAGCCCCACCGCCAGGAACAGCTCGGGAATGCTGTAGCCGGCGCCGGTCATCGCCATCGCCAGCAGCGCCGAGGCGATCATGAACAGGCTGTTCAGGATGTTGTTGGCGGCGATGATGCGCGCGCGATGCGTCGGCGCGCTGCGGCTCTGGATCAGCGCGTAGAGCGGCACGCTGTAGAAGCCGCCGAACATCGCCAGCAGGAACAGGTCGGCCAGCACGCGCCAGTGCGCGGGCTCGGCGATGAAGGCCGCGACGCCGCTCAGCGTGGCCGGCGCCTGGCCTCGGCTGGCGAAGTACAGGTCGATCGCGAACACCGTCATGCCGATCGAGCCGAACGGCACCAGCCCGACTTCCACATGCCGGCCCGACAGCCGCTCGCACAGCAGCGAGCCGACGCCGATGCCGACCGAGAACACCGCCAGCAGCAGCGTCACCACGCTCTGGTCGCCGCCGAGCACGGTCTTGGCGAAGGCGAAGAACGAGGTCAGGAAGGTCGCGCCGAGGAACCACAGCCAGGAGATGCCCAGCAGGCTCAGGAACACCGTGCGGCTCTCGCGCGCCAGCATCAGGTTGCGCCAGGTCTCGGTGACCGGATTCCAGTTCAGCCGCAGGTCCGGCTGGGGCGCGGGCGACAGCGGCACGCGCGAGGCGGCCACACGGCCGGCGACGGCCAGCGCCACGCACGCCGCACCGATATAGAGCGTGGCGGGGATGCCTTGCCGTGCCGCCGCCCCACCCACCGCCGCGAGCTCCCCGCCGAGCACGGTGCCGAGCAGGATCGCGACGAAGGTCCCCATCTCGACCAGCCCGTTGCCGCCGACCAGCTCGCTCTCCTGCAGATGCTGCGGCAGGTAGGCGTACTTGACCGGGCCGAACAGCGTCGAATGCAGGCCCATCAGGAAGGTGGTCAGGTACAGCAGCGGCGCGCTAAACAACGCGAAGCCCGCCAGTCCGACCAGCATGATGGCGATCTCCAGCGATTTGACGAAGCGGATCAGCCGCGACTTCTCGATCTTGTCGGCGATCTGCCCGCTGGTCGCCGAGAACAGCACGAACGGCGCGATGAAGATCGCCGAGATCAGGAAGGCCGCGCTGGCGCCGTCCACGCCCTCGAAGCGCGCGGTCTGGTAGGTCACCAGCGAGGTGAACGCGACCTTGAACACGTTGTCGTTCATCGCGCCCAGGAACTGGGTCCAGAAGAACGGCGCAAAGCGGCGCTCGCGCAGCAGGCGGGACTGGCTCGATTGGCTCATGGAACGGGCTGGGGTGCGGGAATGGCGCGGGGAAATGGTACGACAGACTGCGCGAAGAGGGCGCGAAGGGCGGCGCGAAAGGCCGCGCCGGGGACGGCGCAAGGGGCAGCGCGGCAAGCGCGATCGACTCCGCGGACGCGGGGATCGGAATCGGGGGCGGCTGGAATCCGGCGGGCGGCACCGTCACGGTCCGCCCGCGCTCCGCGAGATGGCTCTGGCTCAGCTGGCCTTCTCTTCCGGCCAGTCGCGGATATAGGCCTTCAGCATGCGGTTCTCGAAGCTCTGCTCCTCGACCACCGCCTTGGCCACGTCGTAGAACGAAATCACGCCCATCAGCGTGCGGCTGTCGAGCACCGGCATATAGCGGGCATGGCGCTCCAGCATCATGCGGCGGACCTCGTTGACGTCGGTCTCGGGCGTGCAGGTCAGCGGCGCGTCGTCCATCACGCGGCGGATCGTCGTGTTGCCGACATTGCCGTTGTTCGAGGCCAGCGTCTGGATGATCTCGCGGAAGGTCAGCATGCCGACCAGCTCGCCGTACTCCATCACCACCAGCGAGCCGATGTCGCGCTCGGCCATCGTGGTGACCGCCTCCAGCAGTGACGTGTCCGGCTTGACGGTATAGAGCGTATTGCCCTTGATCTGCAGGATGTCGCTGACTTTCATAATGGTCTCCCCTCGATGATGCCGGTGCGGCGGGCGGCGGGCATCGCCTGCCCCAGGCGCCCGAACCGCGTGGCGGCGCAGGCCTTGCGCGCCATCCGCGATAGATGGGCCGATGCTAGCCGAAAGCGGGCGCCCAAGTAAAGCCGGGGCCCTGCGGCGATGCGGTCCGCCGCGAGCAGCCCAATGCTACGATGCAGGCCGGCACATCCGCATGCCGCCGCACGCCCGCACTGCGGAACCGTGCCGTTGCCGGCCGCTGTCAGACCGCTTCGCTGGAACCACGATTCGATAGAGACCATGTCCGATACCCGTTTCGATACCCTCGCGCTGCACGCTGGCGCCGCGCCCGACCCCGCCACCGGGGCGCGCGCCACGCCGATCCACCTGACCACCTCCTTCGTGTTCCGCGACAGCGAGCACGCGGCCTCGCTGTTCAATATGGAACGCGCCGGCCATGTGTATTCGCGCATCTCGAATCCGACCGTGGCCGTGTTCGAGGAGCGCGTGGCCGCGCTGGAGAACGGCGTCGGCGCGATCGCCACGGCCTCGGGCCAGGCCGCGCTGCATCTGGCGATTGCCACGCTGATGGGCAGCGGCTCGCATATCGTCGCCTCGTCGGCGCTGTACGGCGGCTCGCACAACCTGCTGCACTACACGCTGCGCCGTTTCGGCATCGAGACCACCTTCGTGCAGGCGCGCGACATCGACGCGTGGCGCGCCGCGATCCGCCCGGAGACCCGCCTTCTGTTCGGCGAGACGCTGGGCAATCCGGGCCTGGACGTGCTCGACATCCCCACGCTGGCCCAGCTCGGCGACGAACATGGCATTCCGCTGCTGGTCGACTCGACCTTCACCACGCCTTATCTGCTGCAGCCGTTCGCACATGGCGCGGCGCTGCTCTACCACTCGGCGACCAAGTTCCTCGGCGGCCATGGCACCACCATCGGCGGCGTGCTGGCCGAGGGCGGCAACTTCGATTTCGAGGCATCCGGGCGTTTTCCCGAGCTGTCCGAGCCGTATGCGGGCTTCCACAACATGGTCTTCACCGAGGAAAGCACCGTCGCGCCCTTCCTGCTGCGCGCGCGCCGCGAGGGCCTGCGCGACTTCGGCGCCTGCATGAATCCGATGGCCGCGTGGCAGCTGCTGCAGGGCATCGAGACGCTGCCGCTGCGGATGGCACGCCATGTCGACAACGCGCGCCGCGTGGTGCAGTTCCTGGTCTCGCATCCGATGGTCGAGTCGGTGGCCTACCCCGAGCTCGAGTCGCACCCCGACCACGCGCTCGCCAGGCGGCTGCTGCCGCGCGGCTGCGGCGCGGTATTCAGCTTCAATCTGAAGGGCGACCGCGCCGCCGGCCAGCGCTTCATCGAGAGCCTGACGCTGTTCTCGCATCTGGCCAATGTCGGCGACGCGCGCTCGCTGGTGATCCATCCCGCCTCCACCACGCACTTCCGCATGGATGCCGCGGCGCTGCGCTCGGCCGGCATCGCCGAGGGCACGATCCGCCTGTCGATCGGCCTGGAGGACCCGAACGACCTGATCGACGATCTGAAGCGCGGGCTGAAGGCGGCGCAGAAGTCGATGGAGAAAGGCGGAGGCAGCAGCAACGCCGCCGCCAACAAGAGCAACGGAGGGAAAGCCTGATGTATCTGAACATCGATGGCCAGCGGGCCTACGCCTATACCGGCGGCAAACCCTTCGATCCCGCCCTGCCCTGCGCCGTGTTCGTGCATGGCGCGCAGAACGACCACAGCGTCTGGGGCCTGCAGACGCGCTGGTTCGCGCATCACGGCTTCTCCGTGCTGGCGGTGGACCTGCCCGGCCACAACCGCAGCGAGGGGCCGCCGCTGGCGAGCGTCGAGCAGATGGCGGACTGGGTCGCCGCGCTGCTGCGCGCGGCCGGCGTCACGGCACCCGCGCTGGTGTTCGGCCACAGCATGGGCTCGCTGATCGCGCTCGAATGCGCGGCGCGCCATGCCGAGGCGGTGCGCGCGATCGGCCTGCTGGCGACCGCCTATCCGATGAAGGTCTCGGACGCGCTGCTCGATGCCGCGCAGAACCGCGAGCACGAGGCCATCGCGATGGTCAATGCGTGGTCGCATTCGAGCCTGGCCAACAAGCCCTCGGCGCCGGGTCCGGGCTTCTGGATGCATGGCGTCGGCCAGCGCCTGATGGAACGGGTCGGGCGCCGCAATCCGCAGGCCCAGGTCTTCCATACCGACTTCGCTGCCTGCAACGCCTACGCCAACGGCGAGCGCGCCGCGGCGGGCCTGCAATGTCCGGCGCTGGTCGTGATCGGCAGCAAGGACATGATGACGCCGGCCCGCTCGGCCCGCGCACTGGCGGCGAGCATGCCGCGCGCCAGCGTGGTGGAAGTGCCGTGCGGCCACGCGATCATGGGGGAAAAGCCCGATGAGGTGCTGGACGCGCTGGCGGGCTTTGCGCGGCGCGTGATGGCGAATCGCGACTAAGCGCGCTCGCGCTGCGGCCAGCGGGAGCGGTGAGCCAGTGGCTTCAAAAGACGCTGGCTTCCCGCTCTCGCGGTAATGACGCGGTCGCCGGCGCCCCCCGCTTCGGCGCGCCGAAGCGCCGCTCAGACCTGCCCGTGCCAGCCGGGCGGGACCACCTCCAGCGTGCGGCGCTGCCCCTCCGGCGCTGGAGTTTGCGGGGTCTGCGGCGGCGATGCGGCGCCGGGCTCGAAGATCTCCTGCAGCGTCTTGTCGAGCATCGGATTCTCCAGCACGCCGCGCAACGCGTCCGCGCCATTGAGCAGCTGCGCCACCGCGGTGCGTGGCAGGCGCGGCAGGTTCAGCACCAGCCGGTCGTGCAGCAGGCGCAGCGGCACGCGCGCCGGGTCGCACAGCAGCGCCCAGTGCGCCTGGCCGCGATGGTGTTGCAGCTTGCCGACCAGATGCATCGCATCGAGCTTGCCCAGCAGCACGGCCAGGTAGTCGGCCTCGACCCGCAGCTTGCGGCCGAGATCCAGTTCACCGACGCTGCGCGGCGCCTGTTCGCGCGCGCGGTACAGCACGTACAGCACGCCGAGCGCATCGTAGAACTCGCTGCCGGCAAAGGTGCGGCGGCGCCAGTAGCCCTGTCGCACCACCGGCAGGTTGGCGGCGATGGTGGCGCCCAGCAGCGTCACCAGCCAGCTCAGGTAGATCCATAGCAGGAAGATCGGCAGCGCGGCAAAGGTGCCGTAGACCGCGGTATAGGTGGGGAAACGCGTGATGAAATAGCCGAAGCCGCGCTTGGACAGCTCGAAGGCAAGCGCCGCCACCAGCCCCGCGGCGATCGCGTCGCGCCATTCGACATAGGCATTCGGCACCGCCGTATAGAGCAGCGCGAAGGCGATCGCCGACAGCAGCACCGGCGCAAGACTGACGGCAAAGCCGACGCCGAACGGCATCGTGCCGACATAGCCGGCGGAGATCGAGATCAGGTACGAGCTGATCGACAGGCTGCCGCCGATCAGCACAGGGCCGCAGGTCAGCACCGCCCAGAACACCAGCACGCGCTGTGCGAAGCGCCGCTTCTGCTTGACGCGCCAGATCGCGTTGAGCGCGTCCTCCACCGTCAGCATGGTCAGCACCGCGGTGACCATCAGGCCGACGAGACCCACCGCGGTCAGGCCCTTGGCATTGCGCGCGAACTGGCTGACATAGCCGGTGATCGAATCGGTGAGGTTGCCCGGAATCAGGTTCTGGAACAGGAAGCCTTCGATCGCGTTGCGGAAGTTCGCGAACATCGGAAAGGCGGCGAGCAGCGCGAACGCGACCGTCAGCACCGGCACCACCGACAGCACGGTGGTGAAGGTCAGGCTGGCCGCGACCTGCGGCAGACGGTCCTCGCCGGCGCGCCGCGCGGCATAGCGCAGCAGCGCGCGCAGCTTCTGCCAGTTCCATTCGCGGCGCAGGCGCGCGATACGGTTGGTGCAGCGGGACAGCAGGCTGGGATGGGACATGCGAGGCAAACTCCAGGGCGGCGGGCGCCGAGCCCGCCACTATAATACGCCGGTTGCATCGCACGCGATGCTCGAGCCGCCAGAGCAAAGCGGCCACGGCCCCGCGAGCCGAGGCCCTTTCGTGGCTAGACCCGTGGCTAGACCCGTGCCTTGACCCACGCCTGACACGCGCCCTGGCCGGCTCCGCTGCCCGCTCCCTGCCGCTCCTTTGTCGCCTTCCTCCCGCGCCCCTATGTCCGACATCCTGGTCCTCTACTACAGCCGCCACGGCAGCACCCGCAAGCTCGCCGAGCTGATCGCGACCGGCATCGACAGCGTGCCCGGCGCCCACGCGCGGCTGCGCACGGTGCCGCCGGTGTCGACGGTGTGCGAGGCCACCGCGCCGGATATCCCGGCCGACGGCCCGCCCTATGTCGAGCTGCGCGACCTGCACGAGTGCATCGGCCTGGCGCTCGGCAGCCCGACCCGCTTCGGCAACATGGCCGCGCCGATGAAGTACTTCCTCGACGGCACCATCGCCGAGTGGCTGTCTGGCACGCTGACCGGCAAGCCTGCCTGCGTGTTCACGTCGACCGGCAGCCTGCATGGCGGCCAGGAGACCACGCTGCTGTCGATGATGCTGCCGCTGCTGCATCACGGCATGCTGGTGATGGGGCTGCCCTACAGCGAGCGCGGCCTGATGACCACCGTGGGCGGCGGCACGCCCTATGGTCCTAGCCACCACGCGCTCGGCGACAACAGCCGGCCGGTCAGCGAAGACGAATCGGCGCTGGCGATCGCGATGGGCAAGCGGCTGGCGCAGACCGCGCTGCGGCTTGCGCAGAACACCCCTGCCAACGGAGCCGCGCGATGAGCGCCACCGACGCCCGCGACGATGCCGCGCTGCACAGCCCGCTGCTGTACCGCCTGAGCATCGCCAGCCTGCTCGCGCTGATCGTGCTGTCGATCGCCTGGGAGTGGTTCCTGGCGCCGCTGCGGCCGGGCGGCTCCTGGCTGATTATCAAGTTCCTGCCGCTGCTGCTGCCGTTGCGCGGCATGCTGACGCGCAACCGCTATACGATGCAGTGGTCGTCGATGCTGATCCTGCTGTATTTCACCGAAGGGGTCGTGCGCGCCACCAGCGACCGCGCGCCGTCGTCGTGGCTGGCATGGTGCGAGGTGGCGCTGACGCTGCTGTTCTTCTTCGCGACCATCTTCTATCTGCGCCCGTACAAGCGCCGCGCGCGGGCTCAGACCGGCGCGCCCGAGTCTGCCCGGAACAAGGCTAATGCCGACGCGGCGGCTTCCCCGCCAACGCGGCGCTGAAGCGCCACGCCTTCCCTTTCCACGTCTCCTCCGAATCCATCACACGCCATGACGCAAGCCCCGACCGACGCCCGCCTCCACTCCTTCCTGTCGCTGTGCCGCGCCGCGCTGGGGCCGACACATGTGCTGACCGAAGCCGAGGACACGGCGGCCTACCTGACCGACTGGCGCCGCCGCTATACCGGCGAAGCCCTGGCCGTGCTGCTGCCGGGCACCACCGAGGAAGTGGCCGCGGCGGTGCGCGCCTGTCATGCGCACCAGATCGCGATCGTGCCGCAGGGCGGCAACACCGGCCTGTGCGGCGGCGCCACGCCGGACGCGTCGCAGCCGTCGGTGGTGCTGTCGCTCAAGCGCCTGAACCGCATTCGCCAGGTCGATCCGCTGAACAACACGATCACCGTCGAGGCCGGCGCGATCCTGCAGCAGGTCCAGCAGGCGGCCAGCGAGCACGACCGCCTGTTCCCGCTGAGCCTGGCCGCGGAAGGCAGCTGCACCATCGGCGGCAATCTGGCCACCAATGCCGGCGGCACCGGCGTGCTGCGCTATGGCAATACGCGCGAGCTGTGCCTGGGGCTCGAGGTCGTGACCGCCAGCGGCGAGGTCTGGAACGGCCTGCGCGGCCTGCGCAAGGACAACACCGGATACGACTTGCGCGACCTGTTCATCGGCGCGGAAGGCACGCTCGGCGTGATCACTGCGGCCGTGATGAAGCTGTACCCCGCGCCTCGAGCGCGCGTGACCGCGCTGGCCGCCGTCGAGGACCCGCGCGCCGCGCTGGCGCTGCTGGCGCTGGCGCAGCGCCACGCCGGCGCGATGCTGACAGGCTTCGAGCTGATGTCGGCGATGTGCCTGGCGCTGGTGACGCGCCACTATCCGCAACTGCGCTATCCGTTCCACCGGCCGCATCCGCAGGTCGTGCTGCTGGAGCTGTCGGACAGCGAAAGCGCCGAGCATGCGCGCGCCACCTTCGAGACGCTGATGGAAGCGGCCTTCGAGGCCGGCATCGTCGCCGATGCCGTGGTGGCCGAATCGGTGCAGCAGTCGCGCGACTTCTGGAATCTGCGCGAGCACATTCCGCTGGCGCAGGTCGAGGAAGGCAAGAACATCAAGCACGACATCGCGGTACCGATCTCGCGCATCGGCGACTTCATCGCCAGCACCGACGCGCAGCTGCAGGCCGCATTCCCGGGCGTGCGCATGGTGACCTTCGGCCATCTGGGCGACGGCAACCTGCACTACAACGTGTCGCCCCCGGCGGGACAGGACCACGATGCCTTCCTGGCTCACCAGGACGCGATCAACCGCATCGTCCACGACAGCGTGCATGCGCACGGCGGCTCGATCTCGGCCGAGCATGGCCTCGGCCAGCTCAAGCGCGAGGAGAATCGGCGCTACAAGAGCGAGGTCGAGCTGGCGATGATGCGGGCGATCAAGCAGGCGCTGGACCCGCTCGGGCTGATGAATCCGGGCAAGGTGGTGTGAGGCCCGGCGGCGATCGGCTTGCCCGCGTCAGACGCTGCAGAAGACACATAAGCTCATTCGAAATCGTTCGTAGCGGCAGGCCCGCCTTTCGTTGACGCCCGTTTCGCCGCGACCTAGTGTAGATAGGTTCGCGCGGCATATCCGTGCCAGGAGGGGCATTCCATGAGCCTGCGGCCAGATCCCACATTCCACGCCTCGCCGGCACTGGCGATGCAGGCGCCGCCCGAGGAGTACGCCTACACGGTGATGCTGAGCCCGGATGCCTCGCAGCCCGATGCGCTGGCCGTCATCGACGTCAAGCCTGGCTCGCCGACCTACAGCCAGGTGGTGCATACGGTGCCGATGACCCACCGCGGCGACGAACTGCACCACTTCGGCTGGAATGCCTGCTCGTCGGCGCTGTCCCCGCTGACGGGGCACGCGTTTCTCGAACGGCGCTTCCTGATCATCCCCGGCATGCGCTCGTCGCGCATCTATATCGTCGATACGAAACCGCATCCGACCCAGGCGGCGATCCACCGCGTGATCGAACCGGACGAGATCTTCGGCAAGACCGGCTATTCGCGGCCGCACACCGTGCACTGCGGTCCTGAGGGGATCTACGTGAGCACGCTCGGCGGCGGCGGCCAGGACGGAACGGACGGCGCGCCCGGCATCTTCATCATGGATTGCGAGACCTTCGACGTGCTGGGGCGCTGGGAGATCGACCGCGGCCCGCAGGACAAGCACTACGACTTCTGGTGGAACCTGCCGCGCGACTACATGGTGTCGAGCGAATGGGCGCTGCCGCCGCAGTTCGAGAACGGCCTGGTGCCCGAGGACCTGCTGTCCAATCGCTACGGCCACCGCCTGCATTTCTGGGACCTGCGCGCGCGGCGCAACGTGCAGACCATCGACCTCGGCGCCCAGCATCAGATGGCGCTCGAAGTGCGCCCCGCCCACGACCCGGTGCGCGAATACGGCTTCGTCGGCGTGGTGGTCGACACCACCAATCTGGAAGGATCGATCTGGACGTGGTGGCGCGAGGACGGGCAATTCCACGTCGAGAAGACCGCGACGATTCCGGCCGAACCGGCCGCGGCGGATCTGCTGCCGCCGCTGCTGCAGGCGTTCGGCGCGGTGCCGCCGCTGGTGACCGACATCGACCTGTCGCTCGACGACCGCTTCCTCTACGTTTCCTGCTGGGGCACCGGCGAGATGCGCCAGTACGACGTCACCGATCCGCGCAAGCCGAAGCTGACCGGATCGGTTCATCTGGGCGGCATCGCGCGCCGCACGCCGCATCCGAACGGCAAGGCGTTCGCGGCGGGACCGCAGATGGTCGAAATCAGCCGCGACGGCCGCCGCGTCTACTGGTCCAATTCGCTCTATTCGAGCTGGGACAACCAGTTCTATCCCGACGGCGTGCCAGGGGCCCAGGTCATGGCGCATGCCGACCCCGACGGCGGCCTGACGCTGGCCGACGACTTCTGGGTCGAGTTCCCCGCGGGCTACCGCGCCCATCAGATCCGCCTCGAAGGCGGCGACTGCTCGACCGATTCGTTCTGCTATCCCTCCGTCGGCCCGCGATGACGTGGGAACAGGCCGGCCTGTGGACCGGCGTGCTGGTCAGCGGCCTGTATCACGGCCTGAGCCCCGCGATGGGCTGGCCGCTCGCCGTGTCGAACGGGCTGATGGCGCGGCGCGACGACGCCGTGTTCGCCGCGCTCGGCTATCTGGGCCTCGGTCACGCCGGCGCGGTGATGGCCCTGACGCTGCCGTTCGGCCTGCTCGCGTCGCTGGCGGCCTGGCAGCGCGAGATCCGC
>NZ_JCBAJO010000128.1:0-14043 GCF_059772245.1 Cupriavidus sp. R6-3 | reverse complement strand
AGTTCCTCGGCGACGATCTGCGCGAGCGCGGTGCGGATGCCCGTGCCGAGATCGACATGGCCATTGAAGGCCAGCACCTCGCCGTCCGCTTGCACGGCGACGAAGACATCCGGCAGCGCCGGCACATAGTCGGATGCCGCCCCGGGCTGGCCGGGTGCGGGTTTGGGCGCGGCCTGCGCGGCGCGCGTGATCAGCAGCACGCCGCGGGCCTGCGACAGCGCCGCCCTCAGGGCGCGCGGAGAGTCATCGTCGTGCATCGGCATTTCGTTCGTTTTCCTTCGATCGCGGCCGCGCCGCGATGGCGCCGCAGTGCTCTCGCATCGCCCTGCATGGATCGCCCCGCATGGCCTGCAAGGCGTGGGGCCGCGGGCACCTTCGACAGTTATACTGGCAGCTTCGCAACGCCAGATCCTCGCAACCGACGACATGACCACCGCGACGGCAAGAACCAGGGCAGCGGCCGGCACGCGGGCCCGGCAAGCCCAGGATACGCGCGCCAAGATCCTGAAGGCCGCCATCAAGGTGTTCGCCGAGCGCGGCTACGACGGTGGACGGGTCGAGCGCATCTCGTCGCTCGCCAAGACCTATGACCGGATGATCTACTACTACTTCGGCAGCAAGGAAAAGCTGTTCGTCGAAGTGCTCGAGACCATCTACATGCAGCTGAACGAGGCCGAGCAGGCGCTGGAGCTCGATCCGGACAATCCGGTGCGCGCGCTGATGCAGCTGACCGATTTCGTCTGGCACTACTACCTGGACCACCCCGAGTTCGTCGCGATCCTGACCAGCGAGAATATCAGCCAGGGCCGGCATGCGAAGAAGTCCGGCCGGCTCAAGGAAATCTCCAGCTATGCGCTGTCGGTGCTCGACGGCGTGCTCGAGCGCGGCAAGGCCAGCGGCCAGTTCCGGCCCGAGGTGCGCGCCCGCGACATCTATCTGGTGATCGCCTCGCTGGGCTACTTCTACAACTCCAACCACCATACGCTGAGCGCGTTCCTCGGCGAGCCGATGATGAGCAAGCCCGCGCTGGAGCACTGGCGCGAGGTGATGCAGCACACCGTGCTCAACGCGGTCTGCCGGCCCGCCATTGCGGCGGAGCAGGCGACGGCGGCCGAGCCGGCCGCGGCATCCCGCCCCGCCAGGTCCGCGCGCAAGCCGGTGCGCAAGACCGTGGGCAAGACCGCGCAGAACGCCCGCGTGGCGGCGGCCGGTTGAAGCGGGACGCATCGGCGGTCTCCGGCGGTCTGTCGAAGCCTTAACGATCCTGCGCCGCGGCGATCGCGCCCAGCGCTTCGTCGCGCGGCATCACGGTCGCGTACTTCTGCTCCATATCGAACAGATTGGCCTGATGCGGGCCCAGCGCGCGATCGCCGACGCAGTCGGACAGCACCAGCGGGCGGAAGCCGTGCGACATCGCATCGACCACGCTGGCGCGCACGCAGCCGCTGGTCACGCAGCCGGCCACCAGCAGCGTGCGCACGCCGCGGTGCGCCAGCCAGGCCGCCAGCGACGTGCCGAAGAACGCCGACGGCACGGTCTTGCGCACCACCAGCTCGCCGTCGCGCGGCGCCAGCTCTGGCACGATCGCGCTGTCGTGGCTGGCCTCCTTCAGGGTCAGCATGCCCGGCACCTTCTGCGTGAAGACATTGCGGTCGGCATCGTCGTCGGCAAAGACGATGCGCGTATGCGCGATCGGCCAGCGCTGTTCGCGCGCCGCGGCCAGCAGCGGCCCGGTGTTGGCGATCGCCTGCGGGATATTGCCGCCGCCAAAGACCGCCGGATCGGCAAAGCCGTTGACGAAGTCGATGATCAGCAGGCCGAACGGCGCGGCGATCTCCATGGTCGCGCCAAAGCCCTGGCGCTGGTACGTCGACACTTCATCCTGCATGTCAGGCTCCGTCGTTTCGATAGTCGAATGCATGCTGCACCGGCGCGCCGCCGTCCATCACGCGGCCGCGCTCCACCACCGTCTCGCCATCGAGGCGGACGGTGCAATGGCGTACCGGAATGTCGATGTGGCAGGCGGTGGTGCGGCTGCCGCCGGCCTCGTTGTTCGGGCCGAACGAGCACAGGAAGTTGCCCTCGTAGGCGCGCGCGTCCATGCCGATGGTGGCCTCGCGGTCGTACATCGCCAGCGTGGACCAGCGCGCGCGCGGCTGCAGGCCCCAGCCGATGTGCGACATCGCATAGGCCTCGGGGTCGTTGAACGAGGCCATGTAATCGGCCAGCAGCTCGGCGTCGAGCTCGCCGTCGATCGACGTGACATAGCCGTTCTCGACCGTGATATCGATCGGCGCCTGCAGATAGGACTTCATCGGCAGCAGGATGTCGCCGCGGTCGAGCACGATGCGGCCGTTGGTGCCGCCCTCGTTGGGCCAGGTCAGCACGAAGCCGCTCGGCCAGTGGTCCCAGCGGCCGGGTTCGTCGACGAAGCCGTACTCGCTGATGGCCGGGAATTCGCCGAGCGCGCAGCGCAGGTCGGTGCCGGCGTCGGAGACGACATGCATCTCCCGCGCCCGCGACAGCCGCGCGGTGGCGGCGCGCACGCGCGTGCGGTCCGCTTCGGTCGGCACCAGCCGCACCAGCACCTCGGGCGGCTCGACCGCCAGCAGGATCTTCGTGCCGGTGGCGAGGATCGCGTGCTGCTCGGGCGAGAACAGCAGCGTCATCAGGTCGAGCACCAGGTCGCTGGCCTTGAGCGCGGCGATCGCGGCCGGATTGCCGGTCAGCGGCGTGGTGCCGAGATAGGCCAGCGAATCGCGGCTCAGCGCCTTCTCCGCGTTGACCGGCGGCAGATCCAGCCGGTTGACGATGGCGCCCATCGACGAGGCCGCCAGCAGCGCGGTGCGCATCGTCTGCGGATGCGTGGCGGCGCTGGTCAGCACGGTGACGCTCTGGCCCGGCTGCAGCTTCGACAGCGTCAGCACCTGCTTCCAGGCTTGCGTCAGATCATGATCGCTTACCGGCATGCGTTCTCCTTGCTCGGTGATTCGGTGAAGGTTGGCGTGCGTCACGGCTGCAGCGGCGCGCCGAGGAAGTCGCCGAAGGCGCGATAGAACCCGGCCTCGTCGTCCCACGGAATCATGTGGCCGGCGTCTGGCACGCGCGCGACCTGCAGCTGCGGCATCAGGCCGCGGATTTCTTCGACGTCCTCGGGTCGGATCACGTCGCCGCGGCCCGCGACCATCAGCAGCGCCGGCACGGCGACATGGGGCATGTCGGCATGCACGTCGTCCTGGTGGAAGCCGTCGAAGCTGGCCACCACCGCGCGTTCGTCGCAGGTATGCAGCCATTCGGCGCGCAGCCGCAGCTGCGCCTCGGTCCAGGTCGGGCAGAAGGCGCGCATGCCTTCTGCATCGATGCCCCGGCGCGCCAGCCGGATCGAATCGACATACCAGGGCAGCTGCGAGGGGTAGGGCCGGCGGCCGGGGCCGGATACCGGCGGGTCGATCATCGCCAGCCGTACCAGGCCGGCCGGCCTGGCGCGCGCCGCGCGCAGGCCGATGCGCGCGCCCATCGAGTGGCCGACCACGCTGTAGCGCTGCAGGCCGAGGGCCTCGGCGAAGGCGATCACGTCGGCCGCCTGGGCATCGAGGCTGTAGTCGAGCGCGTCGCCGGCCTCGGACAGGCCGCGGCCGCGTACATCGAGCACATAGGTATCGAACTGGCGGCCGAAGCGCTCGCCGACGAAGCCCCAGGTGATCGCAGGGGAGGTGATGCCCGGCACGACGATGACCGGGTCGCGCGCGTCGCGGCCTTCGCCCGGACCGCCGTAGCGCAGGTAATGCTGGCGGATGCCGTTGGCAAGGACGTTGCCGCCATAGAGTAGGGACGCTGTCATGACGGCCTCCGCTCAGTACGCGCCCGACAGCAGCGTGCCGCCGCCCGGCACCACCGCCTCCAGGTCCAGCGCCTTGAGCATCGCGTAGGTGGTCGCGATCGCGGCGGTGATCACCGGCTTGCCGGTCATCGCTTCGACCTTCTCGACCACCGGCAGCGAAGGCATCTGCACGCAGGCAGACAGCACCACGGCATCGACGTCGCGCGTATTCATCTGCGCGACGATGGCCGGCAGGCGGTTCGGATCGTGGCGGCCCACTTCGAGATTGTCCGGAATCTCCAGCGCGCGCCAGTCGACCACCTCGTAGCCCTCGTTCCGGATGTAGTCGACCACCAGCTCGGTCAGCGGCTTCATATAGGGCGCGACCAGCGCAATGCGCTTCGCCCCGATCACCTTCAGCGCATTGACCAGCGCGCCCGCGCTGGTGACCACCGGTGCGGTGCCGTCGTTCTCGGCGGTGCGCGACTGCAGGCGCCCTTCCGACACGCGGTGATAGCCGCGCCCCATCGACATGATCGCCACCAGGCAGGCGTAGCCCAGCACGTCGACCCGCGCATCGCTGAGTTCGACCGCGCAGCGGTCCGACTCGGCGTCCATCGCGGCAAGCTCCTCCTTCTTGACCGTCTTCATCCGCATCCGGCTCGAGTGGAAGGTAAAGCGTTCCGGCCGCACCAGCTGGCGCGCCGCCAGCATCGCGGGGATCTCGGTTTCCATGGTGGTGTTGGAGCTCGGCACGATCTGGCCGATCCGGAAGACTTTCTGCACTGTCGACTCCGTTTGTCAGTAGAGAGGGGCGCGTTACGGCAAGCCGTCTTGCGTGTGTCGAGTCATTGTAGTGTACACACTGTATTACGACAACCATCTCCGGCACCGTGCCGAATGCACCATTTTAGTAAGTACTCAACGAACGTAAGGCGCAATTGGTGCTTGAGTTCACGGATATGGCGCATTGCAGCGTTCCGTCCACTTCAATGCCTAGGGATTACACCGAGTCGCCGCATTCCGCCTTTACGTCAAAAAATATGGTGTGTACACTCAATTCCAATCGCTGGCCCCGGCCGGCGCGAACTGTGTTTGATGGAAGTGATGGCCAGGAGAAAAACGTGCAAGGCAAACCTCGGATCGCCGTGATCGGTGCAGGACTGGGAGGAACGGCCGCGGCCGCGCTGCTGCAGCGTGAGGGCTTCAACGTCAGGCTGTATGAACAGGCCCCGGCGTTTTCGCGGCTTGGCGCCGGCATCCATGTCGGACCCAACGTGATGAAGATCATGCGCAGGATCGGCATCGAGGACGGACTCAATGCGATGGGCTGCCATCCGGACTACTGGTACAGCCGCGACTGGAAGACCGGCGAGGTGATCGCGCAGATTCCGCTGGGCGACTACGCGGTGTCCCATTACGGCGCCACCTACCTCACCGTGCACCGCGGCGACTTCCACGCGCTGCTGACCGACGCGGTCGCGCCCGGCACGCTGCTGTTCGACAAGAAGCTGACCCAGGTCGAGGATCTGGGCGATGTGGTGCGGCTGAGCTTTGCCGACGGCACCGTCGAGGAGGCCGATATCGTGATCGGCGCCGACGGTGTCAATTCGAAGATCCGCGAAACGCTGCTGGGCGCCGAGCCGCCCAAGTACACCGGCTATATCGCGCACCGCGCGGTGTTCCCGATCTCGCGCGTCAAGGGCTTCACGCACGACCGCTGTACCAAGTGGTGGTCCGACGATCGGCACATGATGGTCTACTTCGACACGGGCAAGCTCGACGAGATCTATTACGTGACGGGCGTGCCCGAGCCGACCTGGGACATGAGCAAGAGCTGGCTGCCGAGCAGCATCGAGGAGATGCGCGCCGCGTTCGACGGCTGGCACCAGGGCGTGCAGTCGCTGATCGAAGGCACGGTCGAGGTCACCAAGTGGCCGCTGCTGGAGCGCGACCCGCTGCCGCTGTGGAGCCGCGGCCGGCTGGTGCTGCTGGGCGATGCCTGCCATCCGATGAAGCCGCATATGGCCCAGGGCGCGGCGATGGCGATCGAGGACGCCGCGATGCTGACCCGCTGCTTCGTCGAAGCCGGGCTCGACGACTTCGGCACGACCTTTGCGTTGTACGAGGCCAACCGCGCCGAGCGCGCCAGCAAGGTGCAACGGGTCTCGCACGAGAACACCTGGCTGCGCAGCAACGAGAATCCCGACTGGTGCTTCGGCTACGATGTGTTCGAGGTACCGCTGGTCGAGCCTGCCGCGGCCCCGGTGCCCGCCAGCCCGGCCACCGCGGCCACCGCCACCGCCGCGGCCTGAGCGCAGGCCTGGCGCGGGTCTTCGGGCCCGCCGGCGCGGTCGAGCCGGCGCGCTCCGGCCCGCGATGCCCATCGTGAATCCCGGAGGCGCGGCAACCTTGCATTGCCGCCCCCAAGACAAGCCAGCCCCATGAGCGTGCCTCGCCCCCCCAGCCAGCTCTCGCTGAACGTCAACCGCACCGAACGATCGGTCTGCGCCGACCCGGCCACGCCGCTGCTCTATGTCCTGCGCAACGACCTGCAATGCAACGGGCCGAAGTACGGCTGCGGGCTCGGTCAGTGCGGGGCCTGCACGGTGCTGATCGACGGCGTCGCGGCGCGTTCGTGCGTGGTGCCGGTCAGGGCCGCGGTCGGGCATGCGGTGACGACGCTGGAAGGGCTTGCGCGGGGCGAGCGGCTGGACCCGGTGCAGCAAGCCTTTATCGAGGAACAGGCGGCCCAGTGCGGCTACTGCCTGAACGGCATGATCATGACCGCCAAGGCCTTCCTGTCGATGCATCCCGATCCCACCGACGAGCAGATCCGCGAAGCGCTGCGCTTCAACCTGTGCCGCTGCGGCACGCATGTCGAGATCGTGCGCGCGGTCAAGCGCGCCGCGGTATTGCTGGGGCAGGCCGGCGAACAGGCGGAGCCGCGATGAACGATCTGGCACGGGTGGCCGGCGGCGGCGATATCGCCCACGGAGCGGACGGGACGATGCTGATCCCACCGCCCGCGCGCGAACGCTGCTTGTTTGGCGAAGTCGTGCGGCCCCGTCATCCGCATGCCGCGACGCTGCGCCGCTTCGACGCCGAGGCCGCACGCGCGGTGCCCGATGTGGTCGCGGTGGTCGCGCGCGCCAACTTCCTCGCCGTGGTGGCACGCTCGCCCGCGCAGGCGGCAGCCGGTGCGGCAGCGTTGCGCCCGGTATGGTCGGAGGCCGGGGGCCGTACCGAGCAGCGTGTTCCGCGCCGGCGCCGGGTGGTCGCCTCGCACGGCGACGCAGCGTCGGCGCTGGCGGCCGCATCCATGCAACTCGAACAGGACTACCGCTGGCCGCTGGCCGGCATCGCCCCGCCTGCCGCCACCGCGATCGCGGATTGGCGAGACGGCGAACTGCGGGTCTGGCTTCCGGATAGCCGTCCCGGTGCGCT
Organism: Cupriavidus sp. R6-3; assembly: GCF_059772245.1. Lineage (NCBI taxonomy): Bacteria > Pseudomonadati > Pseudomonadota > Betaproteobacteria > Burkholderiales > Burkholderiaceae > Cupriavidus > Cupriavidus sp. R6-3. The sequence continues at coordinate 6,776 of NZ_JCBAJO010000128.1, read as the reverse complement.
GCGCGCCGAGCTGGCGAAGCTGCTCGGGATTGCCGAGACCGCGGTCGCGCTGATCTGCTGGCACGACGGCGCCGATATGGCCGATATGGCCGATATGGCCGCCATGGCCGACATGGCCGACATGGCCGACGTGGCCGACATGGCCGACGTGAGCGGTGCGGCCGCCCGGGCAAGCGTGTCCCATCATGCCGCCGCCGATGCCGCGCTGCTCGCGCAGGCGGTCGGTGGACCGGTGCGGGTTCGCTTCGATGCGGCGGCGTTCGACGATGCCGCGGGATGGATCACGACCCGCATCGCGAGCGCGACGACCCGTGGCCAACCGGATGGCGGGACCGGCGCGATCTCCGCCTACCAGGTCACAGCCACGGCAATGCCCGCCCAGGCCCGGCCGCTGGCATCGATCCAGACCGGTACGCCGTCCGCGGTCTCGGATGTCGGCGGCAGCGATGACGCCGGACTGGTGCCGCCGTATCGGATCGACCATCTCGAAGCGGTGTCGGCCGACATGGCGCCCACGGCAGTCGCCATCGCGATCAACCCATTGGCGGGCGCCGTCGCTCAGGTGTTTGCACGCGAATCGCATCTGGACGAGGCCGCCGCGCTGGCCGGCGTCGATCCGGTTGCGCTGCGCCTGAATCATCTGCAGGACGAGCGGGGCGCGGCGCTGGTTCGGCAGGTGGCGTGGCAGGCCGGATGGCAGGCGCCTGCACAGCGCTCTGTGTCCCGCGCCGCGTCGCCCGATGTGTCGGCGGGCGTTCGCCGCGGGCGCGGCTTCGCCTACGCCAGCGTGGTCGATACCGATGGCGCGCAGCCAACGCACAGCTGGGCCGCGTGGGTTGCCGACGTCGAGGTAGACGCGTTCAGCGGCGAAGTCAGCGTGACACGGGTCACGCTCGGTCACGACAGCGCGGTGTCCACGTCCACACCTTCGCGGTCGTCCTTGCCGTCGCCTTCGCCTTCACCTTCACCCGGCCGAACGCAGGCCGCTGCGCCGGCGCTGGAACACGATATCGCCGAAGCGACCCGGCAATTGACGGCACAGGCGCCGTCGTTCGATCGCTGGGCGACGGCCGCCGATGCCGCCACCGCGCTGCCGGCCGCGGTCGGCACGCTCGCTCCCGAGGTCCGCGTCGTCGGCGGCTTGACGACGACCGCGGGTCTGCGCGGAAGCGCCGCCGCGACCCTGCCCGCCGCCGCCGCGATCGCCAATGCGATTTTTGATGCCACCGGCGTGCGCCTGCGCGAGCCGCCGTTCAGCGGCGAACGCGTACGCCTGGCGCTGGCCGGAGAACACACCGAGGGCGCGCCCGCCAGGCGCAAGCGCCATTGGCTGATTGCGGCGGGCGCCGCCATCGCCGGACTGTGCGCCACCGTGATGCCATGGCGCTCGGCGATCGCGCCCGTTGCGCCCCCCGAGCCGGGCTTCTATTCGGCCGCGACAATCGAACGCGGCCAGCTGGTGGCGGCGGCCGGCGATTGCGCGGTCTGCCACACCGCGCCCAACGGCGCGAAGAACGCCGGCGGCCTGCCGCTCGAGACGCCGTTCGGCACGATCTACAGCACCAATATCACGCCCGATGTCGACACCGGCATCGGCAACTGGTCGTACGCCGCGTTCGAGCGCGCGATGCGCGAAGGCGTCCATCGCGACGGACGCCGGCTGTACCCCGCCTTCCCCTATACCGCCTTCGCCAAGATCAGCGAGGGCGATATGCGCGCGCTGTACGCGTACCTGATGTCGGCCGAGCCGGTGCATGCGCCGGCGCCGAAGACCGAGTTGGCGTTCCCCTTCAATCTGCGGCCACTGATGGCCGGCTGGAATCTGCTGTTCCATCGCAACGAGCCCTTCCAGCCCGACCCGTCGCGCTCGGTGCAATGGAACCGCGGTGCGTATCTGGCCGAAGGGCTGGGACATTGCAGCGCCTGCCATTCGCCGCGCAATGCCTTCGGCGCGGAGAAGGGCGGCCGCGCCTACCTGACCGGCGGCGAGGCCGAAGGCTGGGAAGCGCCGGCCTTGACCTCGCTGTCGCGCGCGCCGATTCCCTGGACCGAAGAAGACCTGTTCCAGTATTTGCGCACGGGGTACTCGTCGCGCCATGGCGCCGCCGCCGGACCGATGGCGCCGGTCGTCGAAGAGCTGGCGCAATTACCGGAGAGCGACGTCCGCGCGATTGCGCACTACGTCGCATCGTTCAACGCGCCGCCGCCGGATGCCGCCACGCTCGACCGGCGGGCACGGGTCCTCGAGCAGCGCAGCGCGACGCTAGCCCGCACCATGACCGGTCCCGCCGACCGGCTCTACCAGAGCGCCTGTGCGGTCTGCCATCAATCCGATCAGGGCGTGCCGATGTTCGGCGCCAAGCCGTCGCTGGCGCTGAACACCAATCTGCATGGCGACAAGCCGGACAACGTGATTCAGGCCGTGCTCAAGGGCATTCCGGCGCCTTCATCGAATGCGCTGGGCGATATGCCGAGCTTTGCCGACAGCTTCGACGACCGGCAGGTCGCCGAACTGGTGCATTACCTGCGCGCCCGTTTTGCGCCGGACAAGCCGGCCTGGCAGGGCGTGGACGAGGCGGTGGCCCGAATACGCAGCAGCGCGTCCACCGGCGCGAAGGTTGTACATGGCGCCAATGGCGCCAATGGCACGCATCACGGGCAATAAGGTCGAACAGGCTCAAGACATCGAAGAGGTCGCCGCCGCTACTCACAACCGCACCACTGCTTCACAACGCATTCCCGATCACGATGCAGCACGCACTGCATCGGACCCCAGTCACGCCGAACCCGCACCTTGCGTCATCGACGCCGAGGCGGGGACGGTGTTGGCGCCAGCACCCAAAGGTAGACCAAGCAAGGAGCGAAGATGTCGTATCAGTACCCTCAAGGAACGGCCGGCGTGCTGGCCCCAACGACGGAACCGGATGTCTACCGCAAGGTGACATGGCGCCTGATTCCGTTCTTCTGTCTGTGCTATCTGGCCGCTTATCTGGACCGCATCAATGTCGGGCTGGCGAAGCTGCAGATGCTGGACGACCTGAAGTTCAGCGAGACGGTCTACGGCCTGGGCGCCGGGCTGTTCTTCGTCGGCTATATCCTGTTCGAAGTGCCGAGCAACCTGGTGCTGCAGAAGGTCGGCGCGCGTATCTGGATCGCCCGCATCATGGTGACGTGGGGCCTGCTGTCCGGGGCCACCATGTTCGTCACCACGCCCACGCAGTTCTATATCGTGCGCTTCCTGCTCGGCGCGGCCGAAGCGGGCTTTCTGCCCGGCGTGCTGCTGTACCTGACCTACTGGTATCCGACCCATCGCCGCAGCAAGATCATCGCGCTGTTCATGATCGGGCTGCCGCTGGCCAGCATGATCGGCAGTCCGATCTCGGGCTGGATCATGACGGCGTTTGCCGGCGTCTACGGCTATGCCGGCTGGCAATGGCTGTTCTTCCTCGAGGCGCTGCCCTCGGTGCTGCTCGGCGTGATGGTGTTCTTCTATCTGCCGAACAACATCGACTCGGCCAAATGGCTCGATGCGGGCGAGAAACGCACGCTGCAACGCAATCTCGAAGCCGACGTGCTCGTCGAGAACCAGCATTCGCTGAAGGCGGCCTTCACCGACCGCCGCGTCTGGATGCTGGGCGTGATCGACATGTGCCTGCTGATGGGAACGTATTCGATCGGCTTCTGGATGCCGACCATCATCCGCGATTCGGGCGTCGCCAGCCCGCTGCATATCGGCCTGCTGACCGCGATTCCGCATGCCGTGGCGGTGGTGGCCATGCTGATCAACGGCGCGCATGCGGACCGCACCCGCGAACGCCGCTGGCATATCGTCGTGCCGGTGCTGTTCGGCGCCTTCGGGCTGGTCGCCAGTACCTTCGTCACTGGCCATACCGGCGCCACACTGGCGCTGCTGACGCTGGCCAACGTCGGCATCGTGGCGACGTTCCCGGTGTTCTGGTGCCTGCCGTCGACCTTCCTGAGCGGCACCGCGGCGGCCGCGGGCATTGCGCTGGCCTGCTCGATCGCCAACCTGGGCGGGTTTGCGGCGACGTACCTGCTGGGCTGGATGAAGGACACCTTCAACAGCCCCAGCGCCGGCCTGATCCTGTTCGCCGTCTGCCTGCTGGGAAGCTGCCTTCTGGTGCTGGCGATGCCGGCGAAGACGGTCAACCGATAGCGGCAAGGGCGGGGCGGCATACGGCCACTGCGGCGGCCGCTGCGGTGATCGGACGGCCGAGGCGATATACAGTCGCCCGGCAGCCGCCGTACAATAGGCGCTCCAACTGCCCGTATCCGACCCCATCATGCCGCGAGCGAAAGCCGTCCGCCTCGACACCGACAGCCCCGCCGAACCGCTGGACGACGGCAAGGCCGCGTCCGGCATCCAGGTCGACGAGATCGCCGAGCGCATCCTGGTCGCGATCTGGGAGCACAGGCTGCCGCCCGGCACCAAGCTGGTCGAGGAGAAACTGGCCACTGTGTTTGGCGTCAGCCGGACCAAGGTGCGGCTGGCCTTTACCAAGCTCGCACACGAGGGCGTGGTGACGGTGTATCCGAACCGCGGCACCTTCGTCTCCAGCCCGAGCGTGCAGCAGGCCCGCCAGGTCCTGCATGCGCGGCGGCTGATCGAGCCCGAGCTCGCGCGCGACCTCGCGGCCGGCATGACGCGGGAGCGCCTGCGGCCGCTGCGCGCGATCACGCGCGACGAAGCGCAGGCGCGGCGCAAGAACGACCGGCGCACGATCATCCGGCTGTCCGGCGAATTCCATGCGCGGCTTGCGGACCTGTCGGAAAACCAGTACCTGGCCAGGTATCTGCGGGAGCTGTGCTCGCTGACCTGCCTGATCATCGCGCTGTACGACGCGCCGGGCGTGCCGTCCTGCCCGCATCACGAACACGACGACATTCTCGATGCGCTCGAAGCGGGAGACGGCGAGCGCGCGGCCACGCTGATGACCGAGCATCTGGCGCATGTCGAGAGCACCTTGCATCTAGACGCGCCGGCCGACGAAGAGGTCGACCTGGAGGCGGTGTTCGCCTCCGTGTAGCAAGGCGCCAACGCGCCGGGTCATCGGAGCACCGATGTGCGGACTGACCTGCGGTCTGGGGTGCGGACCGACGTGCGGGCTGCCGACAACGACTGGCGAACGATGGGCTAACGATGCTCGATACGCGCCGCGAGCGCATCGGGCAGACCCAACGTGGACTTGGCATCGGGCCGGCGGAACGTGCCGGCGGTCGCCTTGCGCGTGTTCAGCGCGACAAGCCCCTCGGCCTGCTTGACGGCGGCCGCCATCTGGTCGACCACGGGCACCGGGATGCGGTCGCGCACCCGCGCCGCCAGCCCGGCCAACGGCGCACCGGCAAGGATCACCACATCGGCCTCGTCCTCGGTGACGGCGCGGTTGGCCAGCGCCACCAGCAACGCCTCCTTCTCGTCCTGCACATCCGATACCGACGCAAACGCGTCGTCGAGCATGCGGATGCCGGCCAGCCGGCCGCGCAGTCCGTGCATGTCGACGCATTCCTCGTACCACGGGCCCAGCGCGCGGGCGAAGGTGACGATGGCAAAGCGCCGTCCCAGCATGCAGGCACTGAGCATTGCGGCCTCGGCCATGCCGACGACCGGCAGGTCGAACAGTTCGCGCGCGCCGAGCAGGCCCGGGTCGCCGAAGGCGGCGATGATCGCCGCATCGACGCTCGCATGATGCTCGGCCAGCATCTCCAGCGCGATGGCGCCGCCGATCTGCGCCTCGGCACGGGTGGCGATATAGGGCACGCCGCGTGGCGCGGTCAGCGGCACCAGTTCGGTACCGGGCGCGGCGGCATCGCTGCCGGCGGCCATCAGCCGCGCCGTGATGCCTTCGCTGGTATTGGGATTCAGGACAAGGATGCGCATGGTGTCTCGGGATGGAGTCGCGGGTTCGTCACGTGCGGGGAGCGGCCGTCGCCTCAGCCGGCCGCCAGCAGTTGTTCGACCAGGCGCGCGGCCGCCAGTACGCGCCAGTCGGCGCCGCGCGGGCCGGCGATCTGCAAGCCGACCGGCAGGCCGTCGCGCCCGGTGCCGCATGGCACCGAAATCGCCGGCGCCTGGGCATGGTTGAAGAACGGCGTGAAGACGGCATGCGCCCGCGGTTCGACGGCGACGCCGCCGATCCGCTCGGGACCGAGCCGGTCGTTGGGCCAGGCCACGCACGGCGTGGTCGGGCACAGCAGCAGGTCATGCTCGGTGAAGAACGCCGCCAGGGCCAGGCCGATGCGGCGGCTCGCCTCGCGTGCGCGCGCTACCTCGGCGCCGCTCCACGACAGGCCGCGCTCGATCTGCCGCGCGATGTCCGGATCGAAGCGATCCGGGTCGCTTCGCCAGGCCTCGCCGTAGAGATTGGCCAGGCCGACATGCTGCAGCGGCATCAAGGCCGCCTCGCCGGCCCGTTCCGGCCAGGCCGGATCCTGCCGCGCGATGCGCAGCCCTGCCGCACGCAGGCGTGCCACCGCCGCCTCGAAGGCCTCGGCGACATCGTCGTCGACCGGTGTGTCCAGGCCCAGGCGCGGGCTGACCGCGATGCGAAGCGCCTCCAGCGGCTCGGCCGCAGCGCACTGAAAGCCCATGGAATCGGGATCGCGCGGATCGGGACCGCACAGCGCGCGGAACATCAGGGCAGCATCGTCGACCGTGCGCGTGATCGGCGCCATCACCTGGATGCCCGGAAACGCGTGCGGAAAACCGGCGGCATCGGGAATGGCGCCGAAGGACGGCTTGAAGCCGACCACCCCCG
>NZ_JCBAJO010000127.1:0-14170 GCF_059772245.1 Cupriavidus sp. R6-3 | reverse complement strand
GACCAGCGCCAGCACCGCGTCGAAGGTCGGCGCATGCAGGCGGACATTGGGCGAGCGCCCCAGCCGGTGCGCGGTATCGCGCAGGAACACGACATTGCTGGTATCGCGGCCCGGGCAGACGAAGTCGTGCTCCAGCGCCGCGCCGAAGCGCACGCCGCCGGGTTGCGCCTGCGCCTCGCGCGTCAGCGGATGGTCGGCCGGCACGGCCAGGATCAGCTCGTCGACCGCGTACGGCATCCAGCGCACGCCCTGCGTCTCGACCTCGCCGGCGAGCACGCCAACGTCGGCCTCGCCCGCGGCGATGGCGGCCGCGATCTCGCGGCTGGCCCGTTCCTCCAGGTCGATATTGACCTCGGGATGGGCATTCAGGAAGCGGCCGACGCTCGGCAGAATGAAGCCGTTCAGCGAACTGCTGTTGGCGATCAGGCGGATATTGCCCTTCAACCCCGCGGAAAACCGCCCCAGCTCGCCGTGCATCCGCTCCAGGCCGCGCAGCAGTTCGCGCACGTGGCCGAGCAGCGCGGTGCCGGCTGCGGTCAGCTCCATGCCGCGTGCCGCGCGCACGAACAACGGCGTGCCCAGCGCCAGCTCGAGGTTCTTGAGCCGATAGCTGGCCGCCGATGCGGTGATATGGATGGCGGCGGCGCCGCCGGACAGGCTTTGCGATTCGGCGATGGCCTGGAACAGCCGTAGGTCCGTCAATTCGTAGCGCACCGGGGTCTCTCTGGCGGTCGATCGGGCGGGCCATGCCGTCCATTGCGTGGCCCGTGCCGCATTCTAAGCCGCGCCCTGCGCCGGACGCCGGTGGAGCCACGTCGTGGCTACAGGCCGAACGGATACGTATCCGGCATGCCGGTACGCGCCGCGGTGGGCAAGGCCTTGACGGCGTCGCTGCGGTCGAACCATGCCAGCGCATCGAACTGCTGCGGCAGGCAGGCGAACGCATAGTGGCTGGCGAACTCGGTGTCGGGCCGGTAGACCACGCCGATGAAGCGTTCCTGGCGCGGCACCGTCAGCAGCGCGCGCGCCTGCTCGTGGACGCCTTCGCGCAGGTCGATGAAGCAGCGGTCAATGCCGGTGCGCTGGAACAGCGCCTCGTAGCTGTCGGCGCGCGCGGGCACGACGTCCATCACCTGCATCGGCCCGTCCCAGTCGGACGCCGCCGCCACGGTGCCGCGCGACGTCGAAAAGCCGATCAGCGCCGCCTCCTTGCCGAAGCGCGCGCGGCACAGCCGGCCGATATTGATCTCGCCATGGTCGCGGCCCATCGCCGTCGCATCCGCATCGCCGATATGCGAGTTGTGCGCCCATACCACCGCCTTCGCGCCCGGCGCATAGGTGTCCAGCAGCCGCGTCAGCGTGTCGAACATATGGGTGTCGCGCAGGTTCCAGCTTTCGGGCCCGCCGTAGTACATCAGCCGGTAGTACTGCTCGGCAGAGGCCACCAGATGCGCGTTCTGCGCGGCGTCGAAGAAGGGCTCGCGCCCGCGCAGGGCGTAGTCAAGCTGCCTTTCCAGCAGCGCCTGCAGCTGGGCGATGACTTCGTCCTCGCAATCGCGCGCGCGGCCGCTCAGCACCGCGCGGCCGTAGCGCGACGGGTCCTCGCGCCACGGCAGCAGGCAGCCGTAGCGTTCACGCGCCTCGCGCGCGCCGTCGGGATCGACGCGGTTCAGATAGCCCAGCACAGTCGAGATCGAGCTGCCCAGGCTGTAGATGTCGAGGCCGAAGAAGCCTGCGCGCTGGTCCGGCGCGCGATCGGCGTTGTAGCCCCGCATCCATTCGACCAGCGCCTCCACCGACGTGTTGCGCCACATCCAGGTCGGGAAGCGCCGGAACGGCGGTTCCTGATGTTCGGCCGCGGGCAGCTGGCGGACATAGCGGTCGATCGCGGCAGCATCCGGCCAGTCTGCCTCGACCGCCACGATGCGAAAGCCGTGCCGCTCGATCAGCCGTCGCGTGAAGGCCGCGCGCGCATCGTAGAACTGCGCGGTGCCGTGCGTCGATTCGCCGAGCAATACCACGCGGCAGTCGGCAAACCGGTCCACCGCCGCGGCAAACGCCGGATCGTCGATCGCCGGCAGCCGTTCGGCCGCCTCGGCGATGCATTCGACGATATCGGTATCGGCGAGCACCTGGCCGGTGATGGGATCGTGCAGTGCGCTGGTCATGTCGGTCCTCCGGGAGTTCGTCGATGGTTTTCGGTCGATGGTCCCCGATCGATGGTCGTAGATCGATGGTCGTAGATCGATGCGGGGTTCTCGATTCGATGATGCTGGAGTCGATGGTCCTCAATCGCCGGCATTCTCGTTGCCCGCTTCCTCGGCCGTGCACGCGACCAGCGGCACGAAGGCCACGCCGGCGAGGTCCTCGCGCTCCAACGTGCCGTCCGCACGCTTGCCGATACGCAGCAGCCGCTGCGCGTGGCCGGGATGGCCGTGCGGCATCACCAGCGTGCCGCCCGGCGCAAGCTGCGCCAGCCACGCGGCCGGGATGTCGGGGCTGGCCGCGGCGGAAACGATGGCGTCGTAAGGCGCGCCCGCTTCCCAGCCGGCGGTGCCGTCGGCCAGGTGGACCTCGACGTTATCGAAGCCGAGCGCGCCCAGCACGTCGCTGGCACGTTCGGCCAGCCGCCGCCAGCGTTCCAGCGTGACGACGTGGGCCGCGATGCGCGCCATCACCGCGGCCGCATAGCCCGAGCCGGTGCCGATCTCCAGCACGCGCGAGGCGGGATGCAACCGCGCGGCTTCGACCATGCGGGCGACGATATAGGGCTGGGAGATGGTCTGGCCGGAGCCGATCGACAGCGGCGCATCGTCGTAGGCCGATTGCCGCAGCGCGTCGGGCACGAAGCGCTCGCGCGGCACCGCGCGCATGGCCGCCAGTACCGCGGGGTCGCGGATGCCGCGTGCGGCGATCTGCAGCTCGACCATGCGCTGCCGGTAGCGTTCGGGCTGGTGTTCGGGGCCGTTGAAGAGAGGGGGATGCATGGCGGGATCGGGGCGCGGCGCGTGTGGCGCATGTCGTGTTTCGTGTTTCGCTTGTGTCACGCATCGACCGTGCCACCGATGGCGGCCGCGATTCCCGCGTGCTGTCGATCACGTCGTTTTGCCTGCCTTTGCACCACTGGAAGATCGTGCATGGGCACGCGTACACGCCGTGTAAATGCTCCATGCGCGTGCGCGACGCCGCCGCACGACGCTAACGGCACGCCGCCGCTGGCAACGATCTTGCGTAACGCTCGGCTTCTTTTCCCCCGCCGTCCGGCGACTTCCAGGGAGCATGACGATGAAGAGCAAAGCACCACGCGCGAATCCGATGACCGATGTCACGGATGTGACCGATGTGACCGATGTGACCAGCGAGTCGTTGGCCTCGCAGCGGCCGATTCCCGCGGTCACCGAAGTGCCCGATGCTTCCACCATGCTGGCGCGCGACTACCTGAAGCTGGCCGCGCTCGGCTGGAGCTTCTATGGGGCGCTGATGGAGGAGGCCGGCTTCCAGTGGACCTCGTGGATCTGGAAGTGGGACCCCGACGAGCGCCTTGCGCAGCAGATCACCGCGCCCGCGCCGGCGCTGGCAATGGCGAGCAGATACGGGCAGACCGCCTGGGAGATCGGCGCCGACATGCAGGGGCGCTGGCTCGATGCATGGATGCGGTTCTTTACCTGGAATCCCGCGGCAGCGTTGGGCGGGATGACGGGCGGGACCCAGGCGGGCGCTACGGTGCAGTAGCGCCCGCGTTGCCTCGGAACTTACGGCGCGGTGCAGGTGTAGTTCGACGCCTGCGCCGCGGCCGCCGCGTCGTTTGCCGGTCCCGTATAGCGCGGATATTGCGGATAGCGGCACAGCGGACGCGAGAACGCGGTGGCGCCGTTGGTCTCCTTCGTGGCCGTCAGCGTGCCCGGTGCAGTGCCCTTGGTCACCCACGTATCGAGCGCCGTCAGCAGGTCGGTCTGGTCGGCGCCCGGTCCGCCGGCGCAATGATTGACGCCAGGCGCGAGGTAGTAGCGCACGAACTCGTCGGCCGATGCCTGACCGCCGACCGCGCCGACCATCCCCTGGTAATAGGCGTTGGTGGCCTTGAAGCTGAGCGCCGAGTCGTTGGTGCCGTGCCAGAGGATCAGCTTGGCGTCGCTGTTCTTCAATGGCCGCAGGTCGATGTTGGTCGCGTCGTTCAGATTCGCCAGGTTGGCCAGCGCGGCGACATTGCTGTCCCAGGTATAGGTCAGCGAGTTCTGCGAGCGGTCGCGTGCCAGATAGTTCTTGACCGTCGTGTCCTGGAACAGGAACTGCAGCGCCATGTTCAGGTTGCCGTTGCCCGTCAGCCATAGGCCCCAGGCGCCCGGATCGTCCTCGTTGCCGGTCAGCGCCCAGCCCGCATTGGAATAGGCGCCGTTGGCCCACACCGCCGGCGTGGTCCACGACTGCACCACCGCCAGCTGCGCGTCCGACAGGCAGGCGTCACCCGCGTCCGTGCCGCCGGAGCAGCGAAGTACCGCCGGATCGAAGCTGCACGACAGCGGATTCGATACCACGCCGTCGGTGATGCCATCCTGCGCATCGCAGGCATCGCGCACCGCCTTCGCCAGCAGATTGGTCTTTGCGCTGTTGAACATGCCGCCGGGGGCGGCCAGCGCCTTGGCATTGCGGTTGAATGCCCCCATGAAGCCGACCCAGTTGTAGGCCGGCGCGCGGGCGATGATGCCGTCGAACAGGTCCGGATTGCGCTGCGCCGCCATCAGTGCCTCGCGGCCGCCATTGGAGCAGCCCTCGAAGTAGGAGCGTTCCGGTGCCTTGCCATAGGCGGTCCGAAGCATCTCGCGCGCGGAGGACATCACCGTCGGCACCGACTGATGGCCGAAGAGCGCGGCGGCGTGCGGATCGTCGAGGGCAAAGTCGGCCGACAGCCCGTTGCCGGTATGGCCGGAGTCGCTGTTGACGGTGGCGTAGCCCTGTTTCAGCGAGGTCAGGTTGGTCGGCACGTCGATGCCCGGGATCGATCCGTTGTAACCGCCGCCGCCACCGTAATACAGCTTGCCGTTCCACCGATCCGGAAGCCGCAGCTCCAGGTTCAGTTGCGGCGCGATGGTCGCGTTGACCTTGCAGAAGAGCGGTTGCGGCCCGCTTGCCGCGACGGTCGCTGCCGCCGTGACGGTCGCGCCGGCGACGGTCTTGCCGGCCAGCTCCGCGCACGCCTGCGCGGCGTTGGCCGAAGGCCGGGGTTTGTGATCGTCGTCGCTGTCCCCGCACGCGGCCAGCACGGCCACTGTGACAGCAGTCAGGGCAATACGATGCCAATGAAATGCCAAAGTCGGTGCCATGTCGTCTCCTTCGATGTCGTGGAGTCCGGCCAGGACGGGCGCGACCTGCCCCTCGACACCGGTCTGGCGCAAACTCGAGCGGCTGCTGCGGTTGCTGCGGTTGCTGCTGCTTGGGGGCGGTCCGAAGAAAGCATAGACGCCGGTGACGACGCAGATTGTCCCCGCGAGGACAATCCGGGAGCCGTGGCATCGGGACTTGCCCTAGGTACGGGTCGGGAAGTGATGGGCGCGGAGCCGCCGCGGAGGCAAGGCGAGGGGAAACGCAGGAACCCCCGCGCCTCAGCGCCGCCGCTCGTGCTCGATCAGCTGGGCCAGAAGCCGCACGCCTTCCTCGATCCGTTCCTCGGCAATCCCCGTGTAGCCCAGGCGGAAGTGCGGAGATGGCCCGTCGGCCGCAAAGAACACATCGCCCGGCTCGATGATCACGCCATGCCGCAGCGCGACATCGCCGAGCTTGCGTGCGTCGAGTCCCGGCGGCCCTTCGACCCAGAAGGACGACGCCCCCGGCGAATTCTGTACGCGGCATTGCGGCAGATGCCGCGCCAGCATGTCGCGCAGCACGGCCGCGCGGCGCTGGAAGATCGGCGCCACGCGCCGCAGCAGCGCGTCGTGGTGGCCCAGCGAGATGAACAGGGCGGTGGCACGCTGGTTGTTGGCCGGCGGGTGCCGCAGCATGTAGCGCCGCAGCGCCCGCGCCTGGCGGATCACCGTGCTGGGCGCGACGATATAGCCGAGCCGGATGCCGGGCACGAACGACTTCGACAGGCTGCCCACATAGATCACGCGGCCCTCGCGGTCCAGGCTTTTCAGCGCGGGGATCGGCTGCGTCAGCGCGGGATTCTCGGTGTCGTAGTCGTCCTCGATCAGCACCACGTCGTGCCGGTGCGCCTCGGCCAGCAGCGCCTCGCGCCGGTCCAGCGGCATCGTCACCGTGGTCGGGCACTGGTAGCTCGGCGTAACGAAGGCATAGTCGCAGCGCGCCAGCTCGCCCTCGGGACGCAGGCCGTAGTCATCGACCGGCAGCGGCACGACCTCGCGTGCCCGCATGCCGAAGATCGCGCGCGCATCGCTGTAGCCCGGCTCCTCCAGCCCGACCACCGCGTCGCGCATCAACAGGTCGGCCAGCAGATAGAGCGCATGCTGGGCGCCCAGCGTGACCATGATCTCGTCGGGATTCGCCCAGACCCCGCGGCGCGGCAGCACGTGCCGCTGCAACTGCTCGATCAGCAGCGGATCGTCGCGGTCGATCAGGTCCGAGGCCCAGCCGCGGATCTCCAGCACGGCCAGCGCCATGCGCGAGCATTCGCGCCAGTCCGCGGTCGGAAACAGCGCCGGGTCGAACTGGCCATAGATGAAGGGGTAGGGGTAGTTCTGCCAGTCGTTGGGCTTGACGATCGCGCGCAGCCCGCTGATGTCGGGCAGCCGTTCGCTCCAGTCGGGGCCGGGGGATTCGCTACCGCCGTCCGTGCTGGCCGGCGTGCCCGCGGTGCCGGCGTTGCCCACGGACGGCGGCCGCGCCACGCTCGGCAGTTGTTCGACGACGAAGTAGCCGCGCCGCGGCCGTGTCTCGAGGAAGTGCTCGTCGACCAGCTGCTGGAAGGCCAGGATCACGGTATTGCGCGCGATGCCCAGCGTCGCGGCGAGTTCCCGGCTCGAGGGCAGCGCGCTGCCTTCGGGCAATTGCCGCGACAGGATCGCGGAAACGATCTGCTGGCGCAGCTGGGCCTGCAGGCTCAGGCCCGAATCGGCGGGCAATTGCAGCAGCCGATTCCAGAACGTGTTTCCCTTGCCCGCCGTGGCCATGCCGTTCGCGCTCCATCTTGTGTTGGGGTCGGGGAGCATTATCGGGCAAGGGGCGGGGAGGGGATATGAGGGAAAGCCGGTGCTTCGACGCCCTCTCCCGCACGCGGCATGTACGGCGGGAGAGAGCGCAAGCCGCGCTACAGCACGTCGTCCTTCAGGTGATACCAGTGGTACAGGAACCGCTGCCCCAGCCGCCGGAACGGTGCGAACGCCGGCGACTCGACCCACTCGCGCACATTGGGGAAGGGCAGTGCCGAACGGAAGATCGGCAGCTCCGGACCCGGGTTCTTGCCCGCGATCATCGCCGCCATGCGGCGGCCCGCCTGGGCCGAGTACATGACGCCGTTGCCGCCGTAGCCCATTGCGTAATAGAGGGTCTGCGCGGGATCGGGCTGGAAGATGCGCGGCATCATGTCGTGGCTGACGTCGACCCAGCCCCACCACGAGTAGTCGATCGGAATGCCCTTGAGCGCCGGGAACTTGCGCACCATGTCGTCGACCAGCTTCTGCTCGTATTGGGGCCGCGGCGCGTCGGTGCCGGTGATCGCGCTGCGGCTGCCGATCTGCAGGCGGCCGTCCGGCATCAGCCGGTAGTAGTGGCGCAGGATGCGGGTGTCGGTGATCACCTGCGTCGTGCGGAAATTGCAGGCCGCGATTTCGTCGGGCGTCAGCGGCCGCGTCACGATCGAGTTCGACAGGATCGGGAACAGCCGGTTCTTCAGATGGGGATGCAGGCTCTGCGAGGTGTAGCCGCCGGTGGCGACGCCGACCGCGCGCGCCCGCACGATGCCGCCCGGCGTACGCAGGTAGTGCACGCCGTCGCGCGTGGTCCAGTCGAGCACCGGGCTCGACGGATGCACGGTGGCGCCCAGCGCGCGGGCGCGGCGCAGATAGCCGAAGGCCAGCTTGCCGGCATGGATGCCGATGCCTTCAGGCTCGTGCATCGCGCCGGCCGCCTCCTTGTCGTCGACGTATTCGCGCTTGACGGTATCGGCATCGAGAATGCGGGCGTCGTAGTGGAACACCTCGCGCAGCAGCCTGGCTTCCTTCTCCAGCGCCGGCATCGCCTCCGGACGATGCGCGATGTACAGATGGCCGCCCGGCTGCGGATCGCAGTCGATATCGCGGATCAGCGTCTTGAAGGTCTCCATGCCGGCGCACACTTCCTCGTGCAGCCGCAGCGCGGCGTCCAGGCCGTAGCGCTGGATCCATTGCGAGCGCTTGAGCCGGCCCGAGGCGCATTGCGCCTGCCCGCCGTTGCGCGTGCTGCAGCCCCAGCTGACGCGGTTGGCCTCGAGCACGGTCGCCTTGATGCCGTGTTCCTGCGCCAGGAAGATTGCGCAGGTCAGCCCGGTGAAGCCCGAGCCGATGATCGCGACATCGACGTCGACGTCGTGCGTGATCGGACCGTCGTCGGGCGGGGGCTCGCCGGCGGTGCCGATCCAGTAGGTCGGGGCGTAGTCGCGGCCCTGGCCGGGCGTCGGCGCGACCAGCGGGTCGTAGGCGGGATCGTAGGGCCGGGAAGGGCCCGTGGACCCGGTGTGTCCACCAGACTGCCCGCCCGACTGGCCGGGCGTCCCGTTCTCCCGCCCGATGGCGGTGATATCGGCAATGGCTTCCATCGCTGCGCTCCTGTTGCGACGCGTTCGATCAGCCGCGCGAACCGGCCGCCAGCGCGGGACGGTCCTTGCGATAGGCGTTCTTGACCGCGATCTTGCCGTCGCGGAAGGTGAACACGTCGACCATGCGCGCCTCGATGCGCGAGCCGTCGGCCTTGGTGCCGCGGAAGGTCGATTCGCTGACGCCGCGGTCGCCGCAGACGAAATGCTCGCCGTCGAGCCAGGCAGCGTCCGGGAAGGTCTGCCAGGCCAGCTGGAAGCCCTCGCGCACCGCCTCGCGGCCGCTGAAGGTGCGGCCGAACAGTTCGCCGCCCGCCACCGCGTGGAACACGCAGTCGTCGGTCATGAAGGACATCAGCGCGTCGATGTCGTGGCGGTTCCAGGCATCGCTGAAGGCCTGCAGCGTGGCGGCGGTGACGCCGCCGCTGGCGCCACCGGCCTGCTGTCCGGACAGGTTGCTGTCGGCCGCGGTCGCTTCGGTGCCGGCCTGCTTGCTTGCGTACTCCACTTGAATCTCCTCGATGTTGTTGCGGTCCGCGCGGCAGCGGACCCGGTCCTTTGCACGTTCCCAGCATAGGGAAGCGCCGGGACGCGCTGTAGGGCCAGTTGGATGGAATCGATTGGGCCAGCGGCTGCCGGCCCGGTGGGCTTGTCGTCCCCGGCGGACGCGGGGACGACGGGATCAGCGCCGTACCGCGTGGGCGCGGGGCATGTCGCCCAGATGCTGCTGGTGCGGGTCGATCTCGCTCTCGCGCCGCTCCGCGCCGCGGCGGTACTGCCGACGGACCAGATAGACCAGCAGCAGGATGCCGAGGCTGACCACGCCGAGCAGCAGCGGCTTGCGCTGGTCCGGAATGAAGGCCATCGCCACCACGATGCCCGTCATGCCCAGGATCGCCACATAGGTCAGATACGGATACATCCACATGCGCACGCGCAGCTTGTGCGGCGCCTCGCGTTCGAGCCGCGCGCGCAGCCGCAGCTGCGATACCGCGATCAGGATGTAGACGAAGATCGCCACCGTGCCGTACGAATTGACCAGAAAGGCGAACACCGTGTCGGGCGAGACGTAGGACATCACGACCGCGGCATAGCCGAACAGCGTCGAGAACAGGATCGCACGGACCGGCACGCCGTTGCGGTTCAACTTGGCCAGTCCGGCCGGGGCATCGCCGCGGCGCGTCAGCGCGAAGATCATCCGCGACGAGGCGTACAGGCCCGAGTTCAGCGCCGACAGCACCGCGGTCAGCACCACCGCGTTCATCACCTGCGCCGCGCCGCGGATGCCCATGGCGTCGAGCGCGCTGACATACGGCGTGGCGATGCCGGGCGAGTTCCACGGCACCAGGCACACCACCAGCAGCACCGAGCCGACATAGAACACCAGCACGCGCGTGATCACCGAGTGGGTGGCCTTGGCGACCGCCTTCTGCGGCTCCGCGGTCTCGGCCGCGGCGATGGTCACGATTTCCGCGCCGAAGTAGAAGCCCGTCGCCGCGACGGCGCCGGTCAGCACCGGCATGATGCCGTTCGGCGCGAAGCCGCCGTGCGCCGTCAGGTTGGCGACGCTGGGCGCGGTATCGGGCCACATGCCGAGCACGAACAGGCCGGCCAGGAACAGGAACACGACGATCGCGGCCACCTTGATCGAGGCGAACCAGAACTCGAACTCGCCGAAGGACTTGACGGAGAACAGGTTGGTCAGCGTCAGCATCACCAGCAGCACCAGGCTGATGGCCCAGGAGGGCACGTCGGGCAGCCAGTAGCGGATCAGGTCGGCACCGGCCACGGCCTCGAGCGCGACCACGATGACCCAGAAGTACCAGTACATCCAGCCGGTCAGGAAGCTGGCGAGCGCGCCGGCCTCGGGTTTGCCGTGCCACGCTTCGCGCGCGTATTCGTAGAAGGAGCCGACGGTGGGCAGCGCGCAGGCCATCTCGCCGAGCATCCGCATCACCAGCACCACCAGCATGCCGGTCAGCAGGAAGGACAGGACGGCCGCCGGGCCGGCCGACTTGATGACGACGCCGCTGCCGACGAACAGTCCGGCACCGATCACGCCGCCGAGCGCGATCATCGTCATGTGGCGCTGTTTCAGGCTGTGCTTGAGGCCGCGCGAGCCCTCGGGGTTATCCAGCAATTTTTGTCTCCAGTGCTTCTCATGATGGTGTCGTCACGGCGTCGCTGTCTTTGTTTTGTCTGTCCGGGGCCGCATTGCTGCGGCGGCCCCGAAGGCCGTGATCGCGCGGCGCGGCCGGGGCCGCACCGCGCGCCTCGTTTGCTTCCGTTATACGTAATCCTTGTACTTGTCGAGCAGGCGGACCGGCTTGGACAAGGCATCGCGGCGGAACGGATCGCCCAGTTCGCGGGTGCACATGATTTCCACGATGGTGGTCTTGCCGTGGTTCATCTGCAGGTCGATGGCCTTCTTCAGCGCGGGGCCGACGTCCTCGAGCCGGTCGACCACGATGCCTTCGGCGCCCATCGCGCGGGCGATCTCGGCGAAGCTCGGATTGTCCAGCTCGCCGGCGACGAAGCGGCGGTTGTAGAAGTCCACCTGGTTCTTCTTCTCCGCGCCCCACTGGCGGTTGTGGAAGACTACCGCGGTGACCGGGATGTTGTGGCGCACGCAGGTCATGGTTTCCATCAGGCTCATGCCCCAGGCGCCGTCACCCGCGTACGAGATCGCCGGACGGTGCGGTGCCGCGACCTTGGCGCCGATGATGGTGGGGAAGGCGTAGCCGCAGTTGCCCCAGCTCATTGCCGCGAAGAAGCTGCGCGGCTTTTCGAAGCGCAGATAGCTGTTGGCCACCGAGTTGATGTTGCCGATGTCGGTCGACACCATCACGTCGGCCGGCATGGCCTTCTCGAGTTCGCGCAGCACCTGGCGCGGATGCAGGTAGTAGCCGCCGTTCGGCGTGCGCTCGTTCTTCTGCTCCTCGATCATGTCCAGGCTGAACGGGTCGCGCTCGTGCGTCCACTCGTCCAGTTCCTTCTCCCAGGCCGCCTTTTCGGTGGCGATCTGGTCGGCGCGCGCGGCGCGGGTCGCGTCGCAGGCCAGCGTGCGATTGGCCAGGCGTTCGGTCAGCGCGACGGCGGCCGCCTTGGCGTCGCCGCAGATGCCGACCGAGATCTTCTTCACCAGGCCCAGCATCTTGTGGTCGGCGTCGATCTGGATGATCTTGGCCGTCTTCGGCCAGTAGTCCATGCCGTGCTGCGGCAGCGTGCCGAACGGTCCGAGGCGCGAACCGAGCGCCACCACCACGTCGGCGCGCGAGATCAGCTTCATCGCCGCCTTCGAGCCCTGGTAGCCGAGCGGGCCGCACCACAGCGGGTGGCTGGCGGGGAAGGAATCGTTGTGCAGATAGCTGTTGACCACCGGCGCGCCCAGCCGCTCGGCCAGCGCCTTGCATTCCTCGACGCCGTCGGCCATCACCACGCCGCCGCCGGAGATGATCACCGGGAACTTGGCCTGCGCCAGCAGCTCGGCCGCTTCGTTCAGGCTCTGCTCCCCGCCGGGGCCACGGTCCAGCCGGCGCGGCTGCGGGATCTCGGCCTTGATCTGCCCGTAGAAGTAGTCGCGCGGGATGTTCAGCTGGGTCGGGCCCATCTCGGCCATCGCGCGATCGAAGCAGCGGCCGGTGAATTCGGCCATGCGCGCCGGGTTGGTGACGTGGCCCTGGTACTTGGTGAACTCCTGGAACATCGGCAGCTGGTTGGCTTCCTGGAAGCCGCCCAGGCCGATGCCCATGGTGCCGGCCTCCGGCGTGACGATCACCACCGGGCTGTGCGCCCAGTAGGCCGCGGCAATCGCGGTCACGCAGTTGCTGATGCCCGGACCGTTCTGGCCGATCACGACGCCGTGGCGGCCCGACACGCGGGCATAGCCGTCGGCCATGTGGCCCGCGCCCTGCTCATGCACCACCGGGATCAGGCGGATGCCGGCCGGCGCGAAGATGTCCATCGCATCCATGAAGGCCGAGCCCATGATGCCGAACATATCGGTGACGCCGTTGGCGGCGAGGGTTTCGACGAAGGCCTCGGAAGGCGTCATGGCCTGCGGGCCGGCGGTGGGGGTGTGGTCGGACATGCTTGCGGTCTCCGGTAGGTTGGGATCGTTGTGATCGTAAAACGGTACGTGATGTACCGAAAAATGTTGTTTCGCTGAAATGTAGGACGGACCGCAGGCATCGTCAATAGGAAAATCCATTATTCGGAATGTGTTGTGTCTAAAAATGAGACTGAGCTATGATGGCTCCATGGAACCGCGGGGCCATGGCGCGCGCCTGCGCCGCCGCGGGACATCAGGGGAATCCCACATCAGGGAAATCCCTCCAGCCTCATCCAGGAGAACCGAAGTGGCGATCGACCTTGCCAGCGTGGAACCGGACCGCATGGTGTCGGTGCGTGATGTGTTCGGCATCGACAGCGCGATGCGGGTGCCGGCCTTCGGCGTGCGCGACGACCACGTGCCGGAAATCGATCCGGGCTACCGCTTCGAACCGGAGGTCACGCTGGCGATCCTGTCCGGCTTCGTGCGCAATCGCCGCGTGCTGGTGCACGGGCTGCACGGCACCGGCAAGTCGACCCATATCGAACAGGTGGCGGCGCGGCTGAACTGGCCGTGCCTGCGCGTCAATCTGGATGGGCATATCGGCCGCATGGACCTGGTCGGGCGCGACACCGTGGTGCTGCGCGATGGCCAGCAGGTCACCGAATTCCAGGAGGGCATCGTGCCGTGGGCGCTGCAGCGGCCGATCGCGCTGGTGTTCGACGAATACGACGCGGGCCGTCCGGACGTGATGTTCGTGATCCAGCGCGTGCTCGAGCGCGATGGCCGCTTCACGCTGCTGGACCAGAACCGCGTGATCCAGCCGCATCCGTTCTTCCGGCTGTTCGCGACCGCCAATACGGTCGGGCTCGGCAACCTGACCGGCATGTATCACGGCACCCATCTGCTGAACCACGCGCAGATCGACCGCTGGAACGTAGTGGCGACGCTCGACTATCTGCCGCGCGAGGCGGAGATCGACATCGTGCTGGCGCGCGTGCCGGAGCTGGCCGACGCGGCGGGACGCGAGCTGGTCGGCGCGATGGTCGCCGTCGCTCAGCTGACGCGCGAGGGGTTTGCCGCGGGCGACGTGTCGACGCTGATGTCGCCGCGCACGGTGATCGCCTGGGCCGAGAACTGCCAGATCTTCCGCGATCCGGCGCTGGCGTTCCGGCTCAGCTTCCTGAACAAGTGCGAGCCGGGTGAGCGCCCGATCGTCGCCGAGTATTTCCAGCGGGGCTTCGGCACCGAGCTGGCGCCCTGCGGCGACGCGGCGGCCTGACGATGTTGGCACCGGCGATACCGGAGGCCGAACACGCGGCGGCGTCGAAGGTTGCGGCCGCGGCGACGCCGGAGGCTAGGGCCGTGCTGACGCC
>NZ_JCBAJO010000126.1:0-14187 GCF_059772245.1 Cupriavidus sp. R6-3 | reverse complement strand
AGGTGCCCTACCGCTTCCTGTACCCGGCCATCCTGACGTTCTGCTGTATCGGCGTCTACTCGGTCCAGAACACCACCTTCGACGTGTTCCAGACCGCGGCCTTCGGCGTGGTGGGCTATCTGTTCCTGAAGCTCAAGTGCGAACCGGCGCCGCTGCTGCTCGGCTTCGTGCTCGGACCGATGATGGAAGAGAACTTCCGCCGCACGCTGCTGCTCTCGCGTGGCGAGTTCACGGTATTCTTCACCCGTCCGCTGTCGCTGAGCCTGCTGATCGCCGCCGCGATCCTGGTGCTGATCGTGGCCCTGCCGTCGATCAAGGCCAAGCGCGAGGAAGCGTTCCAGGAAGAGTAAGAAGCAACACGCAACACGTGAAACGGGGTGCCAGCCGGCACCCCGTTTTTTTTTGGGGGGGTCGGGTCGAACGCCCCCTAGCGCGGCTCGCAGAACAGCGCCGCGCAGGCGGCCCGGATCGCCTCGGTGATGTGCCGGCGCGAATGATCGCGCCGCTCCAGCATGCCGATGGTGCGCCATACCGGCTCGCCGCCCGCCTCCAGTGGCAGCACCCGCAGCGCCTCGTCGTCGCGCCAGCGCGCCCGCTGCAGCAGCGGCACGACCGTCACGCCGACCTGCTGCCGCACCAGTTCGACCAGCGCCTCGATCGAATTGAGTTCGAGGAATTCATTGACACGCAGGTGCGCGCGCCGCAGGGCCCGCTCGACCAGCATGCCGGTCAGCTGGGTCCGGTCGAAGCGCAGGAAGGCCTGGCCAGCCAGCGCCTGGCGCGCGTCCGTGGCGGCGCTGCCGGCGGCGGCGATCGCCACCAGCGGCTCGCGATACAGCGGCGTCCAGCGCAGCGCCCCCGCCAGCCGGCCCGGCCCCTCCACCACGATCGCCGCATCGAGCTCGCCTGCCTCGACCAGCGTGGCCAGCTCGATCGACTTGGCGCCGACCAGCCGCACGTCCAGCGCCGGATGCTCGGTCTTCATGCTGGCCACCACATGCGACAGGCCGCCCATCACCGACACCACGGCGCCGACGGCGACCGCGCCGGCCATCGCCTCGGGCGTCTCCGGCGCGGCGCGCATCTCGTCGTACAGTGCCAGCAGCTGTCGTGCGCGCGGCAGCAGTTCCCGCCCGCCCGCGTTGAGCACCACCACGCGGCCGGTCCGGTCGAACAGGTCGCGCCGCAGTTCGCCCTCCAGCGCGCGCATCTGCAGGCTGACCGCCGCCTGGGTCAGCGCCACATGGCCGGCGGCGGCGGCGAAGGAGCCGTGCTCGGCGACGGCGACGAAAGTACGAAGGAACCGGATGGTGCTCATAAAGTAAGAGGGAAGCAGGTCAACGCGGGGCCGGCAGGCCGGATGCAGCCCGGGTCTGGCGTAACGGCCTTAAGCAAAACTTGAGAAGCAAGCAAGAAATATTAGCTTTCATTATGTAAAGCTGCACGGAATAATGCGCCATCGGCCGGTCCGCCGGCATCGAACCGACAACGTTCACGGAGATTGAAGATGACATCCTGGCTGCGCCTGCTGGGCACCAGCCTGGCGGCGACGCTGGCCTTTGCCGCCGCGCCCGCCCTGGCCGAGAGCTATCCCGCCAAGCCGATCCGCCTGATCGTGCCCTTCCCCGCCAGCGGCGCGACCGACCTGCTGGCGCGCGCCATTGCGCAGAAGGTCGGCGCCAACCTCGGCCAGCAGGTGGTGGTCGACAACCGGCCCGGCGCCGGCGGCGCGATCGGCTCCGACATGGCCGCCAAAGCCCCGGCGGACGGCTACACGCTGCTGATGGCCACCAGCAGCACGCATTCGATCGGACCGCATATCCATCCGCGCCTGCCGTACAACGTGCAGACCGATTTCACGCCGATCGGCCAGGTCGCCAGCGCCACCAATCTGCTGGTGGTGTCGAACCATCTGCCGGTGAACAGCGTCAAGGAACTGATCGCCTATGCGAAGGCGCATCCCGGCGAACTGAACTACGCGTCCAGCGGCAACGGCACCGTGGTCCACCTGATGGCCGAGGCCTTCAGCGCGCAGGCTGGTGTCCAGCTGACGCACATTCCGTACAAGGGCACCGCGCTGTCGATCGCCGACCTGATCTCGGGCAAGGTGCATATCCTGTTCGACAGCATCGTCACCGGCCTGCCGCACGTGCGCGACGGCAAGCTCAAGGCGCTGGCGGTGACCAGCCCGAAGCGCTCGTCGCTGGTGCCCGACGTGCCGACCGTCGGCGAATCGGGCCTGCCCGGCTTCGTCAGCGAAACCTGGTTCGGCATCTATGGCCCGAAGAACCTGCCGGCCGACCTCGTTACCCGCCTGAACGCGGAGTTCAACAAGGCGATCCAGGCGCCGGAGGTCAAGGAACGGCTGGCCAAGCTCGGCGCCGAGCCGGTCGGCGGCACGCCCGCGCAGTTCGCGTCGATCGTCAGCAAGGAAAGCGCCCGCTGGGGCAAACTGATCAAGGACCGCAACATCACCGCGGAATAACGCCAAGACCGAAAAACGCCAAGAGACAAGAGACACGCCATGCAGACCTTCGACTGGACCAATCCCTACCCCTCCGTGCGCATTCCGCTGTTCGCGCGCAACGTGGTATCGACCTCGCACCCGCTGGCCGCGCAGGCCGGCCTGCGCATGCTGCTCAAGGGCGGCAATGCGATCGACGCGGCAATCGCCGCCGCGGCCGCGATCACCATCGTCGAGCCGGTCTCCTGCGGCCTGGGCAGCGATGCCTTCGCGATCCTGTGGGACGGCAAGCAGCTGCACGGCCTGAACTCGTCGGGGGTGGCGCCGGCCGCATGGAATCCCGAGTACTTCCGCAACAAGTACGGCGAGGAAGGCAATGGCATCGCCAAGCGGCCGATCCGCGGCTGGGACAGCGTCACCGTGCCGGGCGTGGTGGCCGGCTGGGCCGCGCTGCACGAGCGCTTCGGCAAGCTGCCGTTCGCCGACCTGATGGAGCCGGCCATCGAGATCGCCGAGCGCGGCTATGCCGTGCCGCCGATCGTCGCGCACAAGTGGGCCGCCGCGGTGCCGGACCTGAAGGACCAGCCGGGCTACGCCGACACCTTCATGCCGAACGGCCGCGCGCCGCATACCGGCGAGAAGTTCGTGATGAAGGCCGCCGCCGAAACGCTGCGCCGCATCGGCGCCAGCGGCGGCCGGGACTACTACGAAGGCCAGATCGCCGAGCGCATCGCCGCCTTCAGCAAGGAGTGCGGCGGCGCGATGACGCTGGCCGACCTGCGCGACTACCGTCCGGACTGGGTCGAGCCGATCCGCAAGTCCTATCGCGGCTACGAGATCCACGAGATTCCGCCCAACGGCCAGGGCATCGCCGCGCTGATGGCGCTCGGCATCCTGGACAACTTCGACGTCGGCAACCTGCCAGTCGATTCGATCGACTCGCAGCATCTGCAGATCGAGGCGATGAAACTGGCGTTCGCCGACCTGTACCGCTACGTGTCCGACCCGCGCAGCATGGAAGTCACGCCGGAGCAGATGCTCGACGACGCCTACCTGAAGTCGCGCGCCAGGCTGATCGACATGAAGCGCGCCACGCATTTCGACTTCGGCATGCCCAAGGTCGGGGGCACCATCTACCTGACCGCGGCCGACGAGAACGGCATGATGATCTCGTTCATCCAGTCGAACTACATGGGCTTCGGCTCCGGCGTGGTCGTGCCCGGCACCGGCATCAGCCTGCAGAACCGCGGCGTCGGCTTCTCGATGGATCCGAAGTCGCCCAATGTGGTGGCCGGCGGCAAGCGCCCGTTCCACACCATCATCCCGGCCTTCATGACGCGCAACGGCCAGCCGGTGATGAGCTTCGGCGTGATGGGTGGCGACATGCAGCCGCAGGGCCATCTGCAGACGGTGGTGCGCATGCTCGACTACAAGCAGCAGCCGCAGGCGGCCTGCTGCGCGCCGCGCTGGAAGGTCAACCGCGACTTCACGCTGGACGTCGAGGCCACCATGAACGCTGCCACCGTCGCCGGCCTGAAGGACCGCGGCCACCAGCTCAAGTCGGTGGCCGACCCGTACATGGACTTCGGCTCAGGCCAGTTCATCTGGCGCCTGTCGGAAGACCCCGAGCACGGCTATGTCGCCGCCAGCGACAGCCGCCGGGACGGGCAGGCGGTGGGCTTCTGACGGTCCCCCGCTCTCGCTGTCCCCTGGACACTCATTGCGCCGGCTCCATGCCGGCGTTTTTTTTTGCTTCCCGACAATGCCTTGTGTATTCAAATCTCTCCATGTATAAACGATGTTGAAACATTCCCACCACGACCCGATACTTGCGCCACAGGAGGCTCAAATGGCCAAAGCAGCCAGACTGACCATCCAGAAATGGGGAAATAGCCTTGCCGTCAGGATCCCCTCCGCGGTAGCGAGGTCGGCGCACTTTGTAGAAGGACAGGAGGTCGAGGTGCAGGTGGAAGAGGTGGGAGTGACCGTCAAGCCTGTGGGAAAGCGGGCCATGACGCTTGACGAGAAGCTGGCCTTGTTTGACCCGGCCGTCCACGGCGGAGAAGTCATGGTGGCGCCACCGGTCGGTGCGGAGGCGATGTAGCGATGCCGAAGAGCGCGTGGGTACCCGATCGCCGCGATATTGTGTGGATCGAATGCAGCCCGCAGATCGGGCGGGAAATGAAAGACCGACACCCGTTGCTCGTCTTGTCGCCACGGGCGTTCAATGAAAAAACCGGCCTGGTCATCGGCTTGCCGATGACGACGGCCGCCTACAACGAGACCAACCCGTTTGCCATCAAGCTCGAAGGTGTCGGCAAGCTGTCGGCCTACATCCTCGCGCATCAGCCAAAATCCTTCGACTGGCGCGGCCGGCACGCCAAGCCCCATCCCTGGAAGCAGGCACCGCCGGATGCCTTCGCGGCGGCGTGCGAGCAATTGAATCAGATCGTCTGTCTGTGCGGCTGATGCGGGGATGGGAACTGGCCTGATGCCGGGCTAGCGAACTGTATATGGCTCGGGCGCGCCATCGTCCTACACTGGCACCCTGTCCCTACCCGATGCCACCGCCATGTCCAGCTACGCCTTCCGCCTGCTCAATGTCTTTGCCGAATCGACCTTCGGCGGCAATCCCCTGTGCGTGTTCGAGGACGGGCGCGGGCTGGACGATGCGACCATGCAGGCGCTGGCGCTGCAGTTCAATCTGTCCGAGACGACCTTCATCCTGCCCTCGGAGCGGGCCGACGCGATGGTGCGGATCTTCACGCCCGGCTACGAGATGCGCTTCGCCGGCCATCCGACGCTGGGCACCGCGCATGCGGTACGGGCGCTGCGCGGCACCGGCGATGCGCTGACGCTGGAGTTCAAGGCCGGCCTGGTACCGGTGCGCGCGCACGGCGATGTCTGGACCTTCACGGCGCCGCATCGCGGCCAGCCAAGGACCGCGCCGGCGCAACTGCCGGATGCGGAAGTGGCCGCGCTGCTCGGGCTGCGAGCCGATGATCTGGCCGGCTCGCCGATCTGGGTCGATACCGGCGCCGACCAGCTGCTGGTGCCGCTGAACAGCCCGGACGCCGTGCGCCGCGCGGCGCCCGACGGCAGCCGCCTGGACGCCTGGCCAGCCAGCAGCCTCGGCCGCAAGACCGCCTATCTGTTCGCCTTCGACCCGCAGCAGCCGGGGCGCGTGGTCGCGCGCTACTTCTTCACCAAGCAGGGCGGCGGCGTGGCCGAGGACCCGGGCACCGGCTCGGCCTGCGCCAACCTGGGCGGCTGGCTGCTGGCCACCGGCCATGCCTTGCCGGCCCGCTACGAGATCGCGCAGGGCGACCTGGTCGAGCGGCCCTGCCGGCTGCGGCTGGAGGTCGATGCCGACGATGGCGAGGGCGCGATCCGCGTCGGCGGCCGCGTGATCGAGATCGGCCGCGGCACCGTCACGCTGTAGACTTGCCGTTGCCGCGCACGGCGTCCAACGCGCACGATCCACCCGTTCCGCCGCACTGCGCCCAACGCGCACGGTCTACCCCGTTCCGCCCTGCTCTTCCACCTCGCTCCGACCGCCAATCCGCCATGACCGACCACACCATCACCACGCTGGCAGACCTGGAAACGCACTACGGCAAACCCGCGCCGGCCTCGCTGGCCAAGGAAGTCGATTACCTGCACCCGCACTACCGCGCCTTCGTCGAGGCCTCGCCGTTCTGCCTGCTGTCGACGGTGGCCGACGGCATGGCCGAATGCTCGCCGCGCGGCGACGCGCCGGGCTTCGTCAAGGTGCTGGACGACCGCACGCTGCTGCTGCCGGACCGCCGCGGCAATAACCGCATCGACAGCCTGCGCAACATCCTGGCCGACCCGCGCGTCGGCCTGCTGTTCCTCGTGCCGGGCGTCGACGAGACGCTGCGCGTGGCGGGCACGGCGACGATTTCGACCGATCCCGAGCTGATCGCCCAATGCACGGTCGACGGCAAGGCGCCCTCCACCGTGCTGCTGATCGCGATCCGCTCGGTGTTCTTCCAGTGCGCCCGCGCGCTGGTGCGTTCGCGCCTGTGGTCGCCGGAGGCGCAGATTCCGCGCAGCGCGCTGCCGAGCACCGGCACCATCCTGGCGACACTGAGCCGCGATGCGATCGACGGCCGCGCGTACGACGCCGAACTGCCGCAGCGGATCCGCCAGACGCTGTACTGAGGGCCGTGGGGCCTCGAAGCCCCGAAGCCCCGAAGCCTCGAAGTCCCGGGTCTCGGGGTCTCGGGGTCTCGGGGTTGCGGGTTCTCGGCGGAGTGGCGGCGCGCGTCTCGGGGGCGCGGGACCGCGCGAGCGAGGGGCGCAAGACCACACCTGCCCCATAACCCCGTGTTAAGCCGGTGCGATAAAACGGCATACGACATGGGGAGTGGCGCTCCTTACACTGGGCCTTGCCCGTGCGCTCCACCGTTCGAGCGGCACGCGGCAGGAGGCCCATGGACGATATCGTCGACCTGCTCGAGACCCGGGCGCGCGAACAACCGGATCGGCTGCTGCTGGCCTGGGAGCCATTCGAAGGCCCCGCGCGCGAATGGACGCGCGGCGCATTCCTCGATGACGTCCGCCGCGTCGCCGGCGGACTGGCCCGGCGCGGCGTGCGGCCCGGCGATCGCGTGCTGCTGCATGCCAACAACTGTCCCGAATTCCTGCTGACCTGGTTCGCCTGCGCCTGGCGGGGCGCGGTGTGCGTGGTGCTCAATCCCAAGTCGGCAAGCGACGAGCTGGCCTTCTTCGCCGACCACACCGGCGCGGTCGGCATCGTGACGCAGCGCGGCTTGCCCGGTACGCCTCCTTCCCTCCATTCCGGCGCTCACCACCTGCGCTGGCAGATCGTCATCGATGCGGACGATGCCGACCATGCCGACGATGCGGCCCATGCAATCGGCTTCGAGTCGTTGCACGATGCCCCGATCGAACACGCGCGATTGGACTCGCTTGCGCCCGGCAGCATGATGTTCACCTCCGGCACCTCGTCGCGCCCGAAGGCCGTGGTCTGGTCGCGCGCGAACGCGCTATGGGCGGCGCAATTGTGTGCCGCCGGCATCGGCCTGCTGTCCTCCGATATCGTCCTGATCCCGCTGCCGCTCTATCACGTCGTGGGCCTGGCCTGGAGCGTGCTGCCGGCCCTGCAGGCAGGCGCGGCCATCGTGCTGCAGCCGCGCTTCTCGGCGAGCCGCTTCTGGCCGGTGGCGCTGGCGCGGCGCTGCACCTTTGCCCCGCACGTCCAGTTCACCAGTGCGGCGCTGTTCCGCCAGCCGGTCCCGCCGGCCCACCATTTCCGGCTGTGGTGCAACTCGGTCTGGCTGCCGGACCACGAGCGGCATTTCCGCGTGCCGATCCTCGGCTGGTGGGGCATGACCGAACTGGTCGCGCCCGGCATCCTGGGACGCGCGAACCGGCCGGTCGCCCCGGGCGCCATTGGCCTGGTCGCACCGGGCTATGCGGCCCGGATGGCAGACAGCCACAGCATGTCGCTGGCGCCGGGCGAGGTCGGCGAGCTCGAGATCCTCGGCGAGCGCGGGCGGACATTGTTTGCCGGCTACTTCAACGACGAGGATGCCAACGCCGCCGCCTTCACCGCGGACGGCTGGTTCCGCACCGGCGATCGCATGAAGGTTCACGCCGACGGCTCGATCCAGTTTCTGGAGCGGGCGCGCGATGTGATCAAGTGCGGCGGCGAAGGCGTGTCGGCGGCGGAACTCGAACGCGTGGTCCGCGCGGTGCCGGGCGTGGCCGACGTCTCGGTCGTGGGCCGCGCGGATGGCGCGATGGGCGAGGTCGCGGTGGCCTTCGTGGTGCCGGCCGATCCGAACGCTGCCGCCGAAGCGTTGTCCCGCGAGATCGACGCGGCCTGCCGCGCGCAGCTCGCCGGCTTCAAGGTGCCGCGCGAGATCCGGTTTCTGGCCAGCCTGCCGCTGGTCGGCATCAACAAGGTCGCCAAGGGCCAACTGCGCCGCCTTGCCGCTCGGACCGACACCGACACCGACACCGACACCAGCACCGGCACCAGCAGCACCGGCACCGGCTCCGGCACCGACACCAGCACCGGCACCAGCAGCACCGGTACCGGCTCCGGCTGCGGCACCAAGACCGTGACCGACGACCGCGACCGCGATTTGCCAGCCCGAGCCAAAGGAGGCCCAGCATGAAAGCCATCGTCACGCTCCTGTCCATGATGCTGGCCTGCGGCGGCTCGGCGCTGGCCGAGGAGTTTCCAACGCGCACCGTCACGCTGGTGGTGCCGGCCGCGCCCGGCGGACCGAGCGACGCGCTGGCGCGCACGCTGGCCGAGAAACTGAAGACCACGCTCGGCCAGAGCGTCGTCACCGAGAACCGCGGCGGCGCCAACGGCACCATCGGGGTCAACTCGGTGGTGCGCAGCAAGGCCGATGGCCATACGGTGCTGTTCTCGGTCGACGGGCCGCTGACCACCATTCCGGCGCTGATGCCGGACACGCCCTACGATGCGTCGCGCGACCTGATGCCGGTGGCGATCGTCGGCGATGGCGGCGACGTGGTGCTGGCGGTGCCGGCGGATTCGCCCGCGAAGACGGCGCAGGAACTGGCGGCGCTGCTGCGCCAGCGGCCGGACAAGGCCAACTATGTATCGTCCGGCGCCGGCTTTCCCAGCCATGTCGTCGGCGAACTGTACAAGCGCGAGGCCAAGGCATCGGCCCAGCATGTGCCGATGAAGGGTGCCGGCGCGGCGATGGTGGAACTGCTGTCCGGCCGCTACAGCTTCTCGTTCCCGCCCGCGAGCCTGGCGATCTTGCAGCAGAAGGCCGGCAAGATCCGCGTGCTGGCCGTGGCGGGCGAGCGCCGCAACACGCTGTTCCCGGACGTGCCCACGCTGGCCGAAGCGGGTTACCCCGATATCGCCGCCCCCGGCTACTGGATCGCGACCTATGTGCCGGCCGCCACGCCGCGCGCGACGGTGGAACGGCTCGCGGCCGCCATCCGCGGCGTCACCCACGCGCCGGACTTCGCGCCGCTGCTGCAGGCGCAGGGCATGGTCGCCTCGGACCTGTCGCCCGAGCAGATCCGCGCGCGCGTGCAGCGCGAATCCGCATACTGGCGGCGGACCATCGAGCAACTGAACATCAGGATGGAATGAGGCGGCGATGGCCAGTCCCATCGATTTCTATTTCGACTTCATCTCGCCCTACGGCTACTTCGGCTCGACGCAGATCGATGCGCTCGCGGCCCGTCATGGCCGCACCGTGGTGTGGCGCCCTTTCCTGCTTGGCGTCACGGTGGTCAAGATCATGGGTCTGAAGCCGCTGATGGAGACGCCGCTGAAGTCGGACTATCTGCGGCTCGACAAGCCCCGCATGGCGCGGATATTGGGCGTGCCCTTCGTCCAGCGCGATATGCGCGGCGTCAGCTCGGTCAAGGCCTCACGGGCCTTCCTGGCACTGGACGAACGCGATCCGGCGCAGGCGAAGCGCTTCGCGCAGCGGGTCTTCGCCAGGCTGTGGGCGCGCGGGGAGGACATCACGGATCTCGACGCGGTGCTGGAGGAAGCCGCGGCGGTCGGCGCCGATACCGGCTGGCTGGCGGCCGAGATCGCCTCGCCCGAGGGCAAGCGACGGCTCGAAGCGGCGGTGGACCATGCCGTTGCGCAAGGCGTCTTCGGCGCGCCCTTCTTTATCGTCGACGGCGAGCCGGTGTGGGGCGTCGATCGGCTGTGGCTGGTGGAGCGGCTGCTGAACAAGTCGGCTTGAGAACCGATGCTGGAAGTGCGGGGGCTCAAACGAGGCTTCAAGCGAGTCCTCAAACGAAATCTCAAGCGAGACCCCAAGCGGGGGCTCAGGCGAGACCTCAAACGAGACCTCAAACGAGACCTCAAACGAGACCTCAAACGAGACCTCAAGCGAGGCCTCAGCCCGCCGCGCTGCGCGCCTTGCCCTTGGCGGCGGCCGCGGCCGGGGCCCGCTCGGGCCGCGCCCGGATGCCCTCGACCAGCGTACGCACCATCGCATCGGCCAGGCGCTCGCGCGCGTGCTCGTCGGCATCGGCCTCGGGGCGATACCAGATCAGCGACCACTGGATGCCGCCCAGCAAGGTCTTCACCGCGATCGACAGATCGGCATCGGCGGCCAGCGAGCCATCGCGCCTCGCCGCCGCGGCCTGGTCCTTGAACAGACGCTCGAAGCGGTCGCGGCTGGCGATCAGCTCGTCCAGCGTCTGCCGTTGCGACGGCGTGGTCGCGCCGAAGCGATGCATCTGCACGCCCTGCGCCACCACGCTCTCGAAGGTATGGTGTTCAAGCACGGCAACCGCATGCGCGCGCAGCATCGCCGCCAGCACGGTGACGCCATCGCCCTCGACCTTGCGGGCAGGCTCCACCGCTTCGAACAACAGCCGCATGCCTTCGCGATGCACCTCGAAGAACAGGTCGATCTTCGACGCGTAATGATGGTAGATGCGTCCCTTGGTCGCGCCGAGCCGCCGCGCGACGTCGTCGATGCTGGTGGCATGGAACCCTTGTTCCATGAAGCATTCGGCGGCCTGGATCAGGATTTCCTGCTTGCTTGGGGTCATGCCGCCCCTCCCCGGGCGATATCGCGAAACAGTTCTTTGGCGTAGCGGCGGAAGTCCACCTCCAGCGTATAGCGCGCCGAGCCGACGAAGCGGCGCGACACGTAGCGCCGATGGGCATCGATCTCCGCCATCATGCCGTGCGGGCCCGGCAGCCGCACCTCGTTGGCGAGCACCGCGGCCAGCCATTTGCCCTGGATCTCGACCAGCGGAATGGTCGGGCCGATCGGCTGCACCAGCCCGAGCAGGAACAGCCCGTGCCGCCCCGGCGGCATCATGCGGCGATAGAGTTCCGCCTTGCCGTCCGCGACCTCGAACACCTGCCGATCGAGAAACGGAAAGCTGGCCCGATAGCCGGTGGCGTGGATGATCGCATCGACGGCCTCGCGCGTGCCGTCCTCGAACTCGACATGGTGGCCATCGAGCCTGCGGATGTTCGGCTTGATGCGGATCCAGCCGTGGCCGCAATACGGGATCAGCTCCTGGCTCAGCGTCGCATGCTCGCGCCAGATCTCGTGGCGCGGCCGCGGAATGCCGACGCGCGCCTGGTCGCCGGTGGCCAGATATGCCAGCCAGCGCACCAGCGTGCGCGTGACGCGCGTCGGCAGATGCAGGCGCCGCGCGAAGTAGGCCGACCAGCGATCGGTCGGATGGCCCATGATGTATTTCGGCATGATCCACGCGCTGCGCCGCGTCGAGATCCATGTCCGCTTCGCCGACTTGCAGACGTCGACGGCGATGTCGACCGCGGAATTGCCGATGCCGACGATCAGCACGTTCCTGTCGCGGAACGGCTCGGCGGTGCGGTAGTGATGCGAATGGATCTGCTCGCCGGAAAACGCGCCGTCGAAGCTGGGCCAGCGCGGGTCCCACAGATGGCCGTTGGCGACGATCACCGCGCGATAGCGCCGGCTGCTGCCATCCCCGAGCGTGACGCGCCAGCTGCCGTCGCCGGCCGGCTCCACGCGCTCGACCCGCGTGTTGAAGCGGATATGCGGCGGGATGCCGAAGCGCTCGGCATAGGCTTCCAGATATTCGATGACCTCGTAGTGCGACAGGAAATCCGGATAGTGGTCGGGGATCGGGAAATCGGAATAGCCGAGGTTGGTGCGGCTGGTATCGATATGCAGGCTGCGATAGGCCGACGACATGCCGTTGTCGTTTTCGTAGCGCCACATGCCGCCGATCTTCGAGCCCAGTTCGAAGCAATCGAACGCGATGCCCTTCTCCTTCAGCGCCTTGGCGGCGGTCACCCCGGACGAGCCCGCGCCGACGATGCAGACCGGCAGCGCGGCAACCTCGGGCGACAGCCGCTCGTCGAAGCGCATCGGGGTGTCGGCCTGCCGCTCCTGTTCACTGGTGGAGAGCGGGCCGCTGCGGCGGAATCCCATCGCGGGGTCCTTCATGCCGTCCCCTTGTCGCGCAGGGACGCGCCGAGGTTGGCGCCGAGGTTGGCGCCGAGGTTGGCTCCGACGTCGGCTCCGACGTCGGCCCCGCGGTTGGCCCCGAGGTCGGCCCCGAGGTAGGCCCCGAGGTAGGCCCCGAGGTAGGCGCCAAGAATCGCGTCGAAATTGGCATCGGCATGCAGGCCCAGCGCGCTGGCCCTGTCCGACGTGAAGGCCCGCGGCCACCCGTCGACCACCCGCTGGAGCGTGGGGTCGGGCTCGTAGCGGACCCGCGCCGCGGCTTCATCGCCGGCCACGCGACGCAGCGCGGCGACCATCTCCGCGACGGTGATCGACAGCGACGGCAGGTTCAGCGCCCGGTCGTGCGGCAGTCGTTCCGCCGGCAGATCGTGCATGGCGATCAGGGCGCGGGCCACGGCCTGCGCCGACGCCACCGGCATCCGCGTGTCCGGATGCAGGCCGCAGACGACATCGCGGCCGGCCAGCGGCTCGCGCACGATCGCGGCGATGCGGTCGGACACCGCCGGCGATGGCGCGCCGTCGCGGATCAGCACGATCGGCAGGCGCAGCGCGCGTGCGTCGACGCGGCCGCGGCGGCTGTAGTCGGCCAGCAGCAGTTCGGCGATGGCCTTGTGCGTGCCATAGGTCGTGTCGGGCTCGGCGCGCAGGCCATCGCCGACCGTCGCGGGCAGGTCGCCGCCGAAGACCGCGATCGAGCTGGCCAGCACCAGCCGGGGCGGCTTGCCGAAGCCGGCGATCAGCTCGCGCAGGGCCTCCACATGCAGGCGATAGGCGCGCGGCTCGTCGGCTTCGGCCTCCAGCGTCAGGCTGGCCGCCAGATGGAACACGCTGTCCGGCGCCAGGGCCGCCAATTGGGCCGCAAAGCCGGGCTCGGCCAGGTCGCCGCGCAGCACCGTGCGCCGGCACGGCGCGTCGCCGGCCAGCGGCACATCGGCCCGGTCTGCGAGCACCAGTTCCTCGATCCGGCACGGCGTGCCGCCGGCGTCGGCCAGGCTTCCCCGCGCGATCAACGCGCGTAGCAGCGCGGTGCCGATAAAGCCGGCCGCGCCCGTGATCAGAACCCGCATGCCTTTGTCTCCTTGTCGTCGTTTGTTGTCTTTCTTCTGGTCGTTCTTGTCGAAGGTCCGGCCTTCCTTGCGAGAACATACTACTCGGTAGGTTTTAGTGCGTCAAAAAAATACCGACGCGGCATGGCGCAGCGTCGGCAGGGAAGGACTGTGGCCGCGGGGCCGCGGCCGCGACCGGGATCGGACCGGCCTGGACCGGACGGAACCGCCACCGCACGCAAAAAGTCTGCAGGATTTCAACCGCCTATCTGGCCCCGCCGCGCGGCAGCCACTCCGCCGCGTCGCTGCCCAGCGGCACGGACGGCTGCTCCCAGCGCGCCGGGGTTTCCGACAGCTGCGCGGCGTGGCGCACCGTGGTCAGCATGCCGAAACCGGACGGCACTGCTTCCAGCAGGTCGCTGATGTCGTCGATGCGCTGATCCGGCGCCTGCAGCCCCTCCTCGATCCGCCCCAGACCGCGCAGCCATTGCGCGGTCTGCGCCAGCGACACGCGCACGTGCCAGCTGCCGCCCTCGGTGGCGCGCCGGTGCAGCGCCGCCATCGCTCCCACCGCCAGCAGATAGCCGGCGGCGTGGTCGAGCACCTGGGCGGGCAACGGGCGCGGCGCGTCGCTGCCGGCGGCGCGGGCCTCGGCATCGTTGAAGCCGGTCGCGGTCTGCACCAGCGA
>NZ_JCBAJO010000125.1:0-14253 GCF_059772245.1 Cupriavidus sp. R6-3 | reverse complement strand
TGGCGCGCGATACGGAGGGCCGCCCGGTGCTGTGGGTCGAACGCAGCCGCACGCCGCTGGCGGGGCCACCGGTCTCGCATCTGCGCTTCGACGTGATGGCGGAAGATGTCGTGCCGCCGGGAGACGGCGATGGCTGAGGCTTATGTCGACGTGAAGCTGTTCGATGGCTTCGTGCTGCCGTACGAGAGCGGCGCCGAGCAGTATCTGGGCGAGCTCAAGCCATGGTGGGACGAGATAGCGGCCAGCTATCCGGGGCTGTCGCTCGATCCGGGCTTTCCGGCGGAGCAGATCCCCTTGCTGGCCCATATGGTGGACGCAGCGCGGATGCTGGGCGGCGAGCCGCCGGATCCCTTCGCGTGGTTCGAGGTGCCATGCGAGGCGGCGCAGCTGGAGGCGCTGACCGGGCTGCTGTACGGGCTGCCCTTCGTCGAATGGGCGGAGCCGCGGATGCCCGCATATCCCGCTGGCCGTATCGCCTATGGCACCAACGAGGATGCGATCGTGTCCCAGCAATTGGCCGCGGCGCCGGGCGGCATCGATGCCTACTACGCCTGGCGCGTGGCGGGCGGTACAGGACGTGGCGTCAACATGGTCGACGTCGAGCACGGCTGGAACCTGCAGCACATCGAGCTGGCCACCGTGCCGATCGTGCCGTACTCGGTGTTCGGCGTGGCGGACCGCGAGGACACGGACCATGGCACGTCTGTCCTGGGTATCGTCGTGGCGCCCGACAACGGCGGCGGCATCGTCGGCATCGCGCCCGAGGCGCGCGCCCATGTGGTGACGTCGATGCGCGCGGATGGGAAGCACTGGCTCGACGCCGCGCTGCTGATCGCCGGCGATGCGGTGCGGCCCGGCGGCGTCGTGCTGATCGAGCTGGCCAGCCCGCGGCCCTGGCTGACGCTTCCCGGCAAGGATCCGGCGCTGCCAGTGGAACTGTCCCTGAAGACTCAGCAGACGATCCAGCTGCTGGTCTTCTTCGGCATCACGGTGATCGAGCCCGCCGGCAACTCCGGCGACGACCTCGATGCCCGGCCTCAATGCGATCACATCAATCCGGCCAAGCCGGTGTTCCGCGATTCGCTGGCCATCATGGTCGGCGGCGCGACCCAGGCAGCGCCGGTGGACGGCGTACGGCAACCCTGGCTGCGCGGTTCGACCTTCGGCGCGCGCGTGGACTGTTTCGCCGATTTCGAGGGCTCACGGGGCCCCTACGACGATCCGGTCTATCCCTATCACACCTTCGGCGGCACCTCGGGCGCCTCCGCGGTGATCGCCGGCGTCGTCTGCGCGATCCAGGGCATGCAGGCGGCCCGGGACGGCCAATGCCTGTTTCCCACGTCGATTCGCGATCTACTGCGCAATCCCTCGCTGTGCACGCCGGCCGCGTCCGATCCGCCGGGCAATATCGGCGGCATGCCGGACCTGCGCAAGATCGCCGTGCATATGGGCTGGCCGCGCATCCTGCCCGCGCCGGCCGCCGCGGCCATCGCCGGCGACAGCGCGCTGCTGGTCGGGCTCGGCGCCGATGACCGGCTGAGCCTGCGGATGTGGTCGCGCCTGTTCGGACCCGGCCCCGAACTTCCGCAGCCCGACAGCGCGCCGTTCCAGCTGTCCGATTCGCAGCCGGCGCTGCTGGTGTCGCTGGAAACGGCACCGCTGCTGCACACCGTCTTCGAGGTGTTCGTCACCAGCGTCCGCGGCACCTTGCGGTACTACTACTGGGACACGCTCGGCAATACCGGGGACATCGCCAGGGATTGGACCGAGATCGCCAGCCTCGCGCCGGGCTACGACGTGGCGGCGTGCCATCCGCTGTACGAACTGACGACGGTGGCGGCGATCCAGCCGAGCGGCCAGTTAGTGGTGGTCGAATACGACGCCACCGAAATGGGCAATCACGACTTCTCCGCCCCGGTGCAGCTCGATTCCTTCAGTACCTACCGCCGCACGCCCGGTCCGGTGATGCTGTCGCGCAAGGCGCGCACGGCCGATGTGGTGGCCATCGATGACGGCGGCGCGCTGCGCTGGATCGCCGGCAACGTTCCCCAGGGCAACACCATCACGTTCTGGCACGACGCGGTGGCCGCGCAGTGCGATGTCGCGATGGAGCCGGGCGTCAAACCCGGCATCGCCGGCACGCTCGATGGCGTCGCCGTGGTGGCGGTCGGCAGCGACGGGTTGCTCCATGCCTGCGGCTTCGGCCTGCAGCCGGTGCTGTTCGAGACGCTGGTGCCGATCGGACCCGCGCCGGCCTTCGCCGCGCAAGGCCATCTCGGCCTGGCGCTCTTGCACGGCGATACGCTGGTGGCGGTGGCCGTCAGCGTCGACGGCCTGCTGCACGCCGCGTTCCGCCCCCTGGTGCCGGGCGGCGAATGGTCGCCCTTGCTGGCCATCGATCCCTACACCGCGGTCAGCCCGGCCGGCGGCGCCACTGTCGTGACGCAGGGCGATACCGTCATGGTGTTTGCCGTGCTGCCCGATGGCCGGGTCTGCCGCAGCGATTACACGCCGCAGAGCGGCTGGTCGCCGATCGTCGCTGGATAATGCGCTCGAACCGGCTGCCGGCTTGCATCGCCTCGCCCGCTGGAAGCGCCATGGGCGGGCAGGACGCCGACCGTACCGCGCGCTGAGCGCGCCAACCCGTTGCGGACGGACCGCGTTCGCGCTTATTGCGTCGTGCCGAGCGCGCCGCCGTATTGCGCGCTGCCCTGCTGCCGCGATACCAGCCGCGCCGGCACCAGCAGCGTCAGCACTGCGCCGATGACCAGGCAGCCGGCGAGCAGGTACATGCCGGCGTTGGTGCTCTGCGTCAGGTCCTTCAGCCAGCCGACCGCATAAGGGCTGATAAAGCCCGCCAGGTTGCCCAGCGAATTGATCATCGCGATGCCGGCCGCCGCGCCGGTGCCGGCAAGGAATGCCGTCGGCAGGCTCCAGAACAGCGGCAGCGTGGTCATGATGCCGATCGTCGCCAGCGTCAGGCCCACCATCGCCAGCACGGTGCGGTCGTACCACAGCACCGACAGCACCAGTCCGATCGCGCCGGCCAGCGCGGGAATGGCGATATGCCAGCGCCGTTCGCCGCTGCGGTCGGCGCTGCGTGCCACCAGCACCATGCCGAGCACCGCAAAGCCATAGGGAATTGCGGTCAGCAGTCCGATATCGAGCGCGCTCTTGACGCCGGTCTGCCGGATGATGGTCGGCAGCCAGAAGCTGATGCCGTACAGGCCCATCACGAAGCTGAAGTAGATCGCGCTCATCATCCAGACGCGCGGGCTCGCCAGCACGCGGCGTACCGGCAGGTCTTCCTTGTGCGCGGATTCCGCGGCGACATTGCGCTCGAGCACGGCCTTTTCCTCGGCCGTCAGCCACTTGGCATGGCCGATACGATCGTCGAGGTAGGCCAGCACCCACAGGCCCACCAGCACCGACGGAATGCCTTCGAGCAGGAACATCCATTGCCAGCCGGACCAGCCGTTGTGGCCGTCGAAGGTCTGCATGATCCAGCCCGACAGCGGGCCGCCGATCACGCCCGACAGCGCGACGGCCGTCATGAACCATGTCGTCGTGCGCCCGCGCCGTTCGGCGGGATACCAATAGGTCAGGTACAGGATGATGCCGGGGAAAAAGCCCGCCTCCGCGACGCCCAGCAGGAAACGCAGCACGTAGAACATCGTCGGCGTGGTGACGAACATCATCGCCGCCGAGATCAGGCCCCAGGTGATCATGATCCGCGCGATCCAGACGCGGGCGCCGACCTTGTGCAGGATCACGTTGCTCGGGATCTCGAACAGGAAATAGCCGATAAAGAAAACGCCCGCCCCGAGACCATAGACCGTCTCGCTGAACTTCAGGTCGTTGAGCATCTGCAGCTTGGCGAAACCGACATTGACGCGATCCAGATACGCGACCACGTAGCACAGCAGCAGAAACGGAACGAGGCGCCAGCTGACCTTGCGGTAGATCGCGTCTTCGAATCCGGGATCCGTGGAACTCATGGCTGTCTCCTGATGGTTGTCATGCATGACGATGATGTCGACAGTGACGATGCGGCCGCCGCGTGGGCGGCCGCTGCGGGGTGCGAGGCGGTCAGACGCAGCGGCCGCCGTCCACTTCGATGCAGGTGCCGGTGACGAAGGCCGCTTCGTCCGATGCCAGGTAGAGGCAGGCCGCC
This sequence comes from Cupriavidus sp. R6-3, assembly GCF_059772245.1. NCBI lineage: Bacteria > Pseudomonadati > Pseudomonadota > Betaproteobacteria > Burkholderiales > Burkholderiaceae > Cupriavidus > Cupriavidus sp. R6-3. Next base: position 10,079 of record NZ_JCBAJO010000125.1, on the reverse strand, counting down.
GCGATATCGGCGGGCGTGGACATCCGTCCCATCGGAATCGTCGCCAGGAAGGAGGCGCGATTCTCCGGCGTGTCGGGCTTGCCCATGAATTGCTCCAGCAGCCCGGTCGCGCCGATCACCGGATTGACGCAATTGACGCGGATATTGTCCGGTCCAAGCTCGGCGGCCATGGCCTTGCTCGCGGTCACCACCGCGCCCTTGCTGGCGTTGTACCAGACCAGCCCCGGACGCGGCCGGATTGCGGCGGTCGATGCGATATTGACGAAGACGCCGCCGCCGCGTTGGCGGAAATGCGGAATGAAATGGCGCGCGGTCCAATACAGGCTTTTGACGTTGACCGCCTGCACGCGATCGAATTCGTCTTCGGTAATGTCGAGAATGGGTTTGTTGCGATGCGTGGTGCCGGCATTGTTGACGACGATGCCGACATCGCCGAATGCGGCCAGCGCGACTTCGCGCATCGCTTCCACATCGCTGCCCTTCGAGACGTCGGCGCGCACGGCGCGGGCCTGTCCGCCCTGCTGCTCGATGGCTTGCGCCACCCCGGTGGCCTTGGCCTCATCGATATCGGCGACCACCACGCGCGCCCCTTCCCGCGCGAACAGATTGGCGATGCCTTCGCCAAAGCCGGAACCGCCACCGGTCACCACTGCCACCTTGCCCGCCAGTCTCATGCTTGTCTCCATCGTTATGGTGTGGCTGTATGGCGGGACATTTTAGCTTCGCTTTGCGATCGGAGTGACATCCCTTGAAATATTGCCAATTGCCATATTGATGGCGGCGGGAGGCGGAAACACTTACACGGCTTTCGCGGCGGCGCGATCCAGCACCACGAAATATTTGCGCACCGGCTCGATGACTTCGAATACGCCTTCGAATCCGGCGGGAATCACGCAGGCATCGCCGGGGCCGAATTCGCGCGCCTCACCGGCGGCATCGCTGATGCGCAGGCGGCCGCTGATCACGTGAAAGAACTCTTCCTTGCCCGCCGGAAAGGCAATGCGCCAGGCGCCGGGTTCGCAGGCCCAGATGCCGCAATCGAAATCGCCATGCGCGGCGCTGTAATGTGTCCACGTGGTGCGATCCGGAATGCCGCGCACGAGGCGATCGGGACGGGGATTGTCGTGGGTGGGGATGGGTTCGGTGCGGAAGTCGATCAGCTTGGTCATGGGTACCACGGTGTTGTCGTTGGGAATGCTGTTATCCGCCCGCGCCGGTCCAGCGCAATTCGCTCAGATAGTCGTGGCCATCGGTGGCCATCCAGGTGCGCCGGAATTCGACCGGGGCGCCTTGCAGATCGAATGCGACGCGGATCGCCAGCAATACCGGATGTCCGGCCGGCAAGCCGAATTCGCCGGCCATGCCTTGCGGCAATATGCGCGCCTGCAAACGATCCTCGACGCGGCTGATCGATACGCCGCACTGCTGCTCGAGAAACGAGTACACCAGATGCGCGGCGGCGCCGTCCTCGCCCCATTCCTTCGCGCCGACGCGGGCAAACGGGAAGGCGATGGTCTCCAGCACCAGCGGGGTGTCGTCGATGTCCCGGCGGCGCCGCAGCCGGTAGACCATCGCGTCGGGCGGCAGCTTCAGCGCCGCCTTTTCCTCATCGTCGGCGCTCGCCCGTTCGCGGCTCAGGATGGTATCGACCGGCAGCCGCCGTGCGCCATCGGCGCGATCGACCAGGCGGAAGAAGCTGGTGAAGGCGCGCTCGTCGGTGGCGCGCGCGACAAACGTGCCGCGGCCGCGATGGCGCGTGACCAGGCCCTGTCCGCTGAGGACGTCGAACGCCTTGCGCACGGTGCCGACGCTGACTTTCAGTTCCCTGGCAAGCGCCTCTTCGCCGGGCAGCAATTGGCCGGGCAGCCATTCCCCTCCGATGATGCGTTCGCGGATATGCCGGGCAAGGCGGACAAAGGCCGGGCTCAGGTCGATGGCGGTCATCCGCGAATTCTATATAGAACATAGAAATAACACTACAGAATTTGATTCCCAACGGCGGATCGACTCCCTACAGTCACCATCCATCTGCATCGCGAATTGCACAGCGGTGACCACGCAAATTCACCGCCAATTCACCGCAAAGTCATCGCCAATTCCGGCATCGGCATCGATGCAGCGCCAATAACCGGCCGCGAACAAACAGCCTGGAATATCCGACCGGGTCTACGCGCAAGGCCGGAACGACCGAGGAGACAACAGCCATGAACCAACCATCCACCGCCGCGCGCCTGCTTGGCGCGCTGACGCTGGCCGCCGCCTGCGGCGCCGCCGTTGCGCAGACCGCGTATCCGACCCGCCCCGTGACCATCGTCGTGCCCTACTCGCCCGGCGGCACCACCGATATCGTCGCGCGGCTGGCCGCGCAATACCTGTCCGAGTCGCTGGGCAAGAGCTTCGTGGTGGACAACCGCCCCGGCGCCAGCGGCACCATCGCGGCGGGCATGGTGGCCAAGGCCGCGCCCGACGGCTACACGCTGCTGGCCAACGAGGTCGGCCAGACCGCGACGCCGGCGCTGTTTTCCAACCTGAAGTACGACCCGGTCAAGGACCTGACGCCGGTCACGCTGATCGCCGAAACGCCGGTGGTGCTGGCCGTCACGCCTTCTTTGCCGGTACGCACCCTCAAGGACCTGCTGGCCTACGGCAAGGCGCATCCGAATGCGCTGAACTACGGCTCGGGCGGCGCCGGCAGCGGCCCGCATATCGCCGGCGAGCTGTTCAAGCAGGTATCGGGCATTCCGGTCACGCACGTCCCCTACAAGGGCTCGGGCCCGGCGATCACGGATCTGATGGCCGGGCAGATCCAGATGCTCGCCTCCGCCGCGCCGACCATCGCGCCGCACGTGGTCAGCGGCAAGATCCGCGCGCTGGCCGTCGCCGGACCGCGCCGCGTGCCGACGCTGCCCGATGTGCCGACCGCCGCCGAGGCCGGCCTGCCGGGCTTCCAGTTCAGCATCTGGTTCGGGCTGGCCGCGCCCCATGGCACGCCGCCCGAGATCGTCAACAAGCTGAACACCGAACTGCAGAAGATGCTGCAGCAGCCGGCCATCCGCGAAAAGCTGTCGGCCGCGGGCGCCGATCCGGTCGGTGCCGGTCCGGAAGCCTTCGGCAAACGCATTGCCAGCGAAACCCGCCGCTGGGGCGACCTGATCCGCCAGTCGGGCATCAAGCTGGATTGATCCAATACATCGAATTGCCATGAACAAGTCCATCCATCGCATTACCTCGGTCGAAGCCCTGCACGTCGGGCAGTTCCTCTATGCCCGCATCCGCACGGAGGCCGGCCTGACCGGCTATGGCGAGGCCGGTTCCTGGGGCCATATCGAGGCCGCCAAGGCCGCGCTGGAGAAATTCGGCCAGTATCTGGTCGGCAAGGACGCGAACCAGATCGAGATGCACTGGAACGTGATGCAGCGCTTCTCGCATTTCCGCGGCACGGCGGTCAATGCCGCGGTATCGGCCATCGATATCGCACTTTGGGACCTGCTGGGCAAGCGCCTGCAGGCGCCGGTCTGGCAATTGCTGGGGGGCGGGTATCGCGACAAGCTGCGCGTCTACGGCCACGTCTACGCGGAAACGCTGGACGAGGTGCTGGCCGACTGCCGCCGCCTGCGCGCGGAGGGCTTTACCGCGGTCGGGCATATCAACCCCTTCCTCGACGAACCGGAGGGCGAGGCCTATTTCCGCTCGCACGCCGGCAAGGTGCGCGACGCCAGGGAGCGCGTGATGGCCTTCCGCGAGGCCGTCGGTCCCGATGTCGACCTGCTGATCGAGATGCATCGGCGCCTGAGCCCGGCCGAGGCCATTGCCATCGGTCAGGTGCTGGAGCCGCTGACCCCGATGTGGCTGGAGGATCCGCTGCGGCCCGAGTTCTATCCGCAGATGACGACGGTCGGCCATGCCATCCGCGTGCCGATCGCCACCGGCGAGCGCTTCTGCACGCCGGCCGAATTCCATCTGCAGCTGGCCGGCGGCGGCGTGCGTTTCGCGCGCACCTCCGTCTGCGTCTGCGGCGGCATCACCGGCGCAAGGAAGATCGCCGCGCTGGCGGAGGCGCAGAACGTCGATATCGCTCCGCACAACCCGCTGTCGCCGATCAGCCTGGCCGCCTGCATGCAGGTCGCCGCGGCGGTGCCCAACTTCGCGATCCAGGAATATCCGACCGGCTTCGAGAACCTGGTGCTGAAGTCGGGCCAGAAACTGCTCGGTGCCGATCTGGTCAAGCGCTATCCGGTGCCGGAGAACGGCTTTATCGCGGTGCCGGACGCACCGGGGATCGGCATCGAGCTGGTCGACGATGTCGAGCACAAGCGCGCCCCGCTGTATCGGCCGGTGTCGATGCGGCGGACCATCGACGGCGCGCCGCTGGACCAATAGGGCGCGATCGCGCTCTACAGCTGCGCAGCGACCGTTCCAGGCCCGCTCCGAGCCTGCGCTACGACGGCCCTACGCCCGCTCGCCGACCTGGCTCTCCAGCTCGGCGAGCCGCTTCTTCAGCGCCCGCTCCTCCTGGAAGCGGGCGGTCTCGTCGCGGATAACCGCGACGATCCCCGTCACGGCGCCGCCCGCGTCCTTCAGCAGCGCGACCGTGAAGGCGATCGACATTGCCTTGCCGTCCTTGTCGATCGCCGGTACCTTCAGCAACTCGCTGCCGTAGCGGGTCGTGCCGGTCGCCATCGTCTTGTCGTAGCCCTGCCAGTGCCGCGCGCGCAGACGCTCCGGAATGATCAGATCGAGCGATTGGCCCAGCGCTTCGGCCTGGCTATAGCCGAACATCCGCTCCGCCGCTGGATTCCATAGCGTGATGGCGCCCTGGGCGTCGGCGATCACGATGGCATCGCCGATGGCCGCCACCAGTTGCGCATAGTCGATCGGGTCCGGCATGGGGGTCTCCTTGTTGTGGGGCATTCGTTCATTCGGACATTGCGGGGGCGTTCGTTGCACGGTCCTGAACCGACGGTAGCCCGATCCGCGCCGCCCCGCAATGGCGGCCTTGACGCCAGCGTGGAATATCCCATTCGCGCCGGTACTGGGCGCCATTCGATGATTTCGCTTGGGAATCAATGGGAGGCCATTTAAGATGCCGCCCTGGGCCAGCCCGCATACGGCCGATGGCCCCACCGCTTGTCCCAGACTGCCCGTCCCGTCGACCTGTCGTCGAGACCTGTCATTACCGAACAAAATGCTGCGAGCGCGTACACGTATTCTTCTGGCGTCGTTGATCGCCTTGCTGATGATTCTCCCGGCCAGCGCGAGTACCGGGAAGCTGGATGCCCGCCTGCAAGCGGCGGCCGCGAACGGCGATGCCGCCACCATTGCCCTGCTGATCAAGCAAGGGGCCAATCTGGAAGCGCGAGACGAGAGCGGCGCCACGCCGCTGCTGATCGCGACCCGCCACAACCATGTCGACGCCGCCAGGGTGCTGATCGACGCCGGCGCCAACGTCAATGCCAAGGACCGCATCCAGGACAGCGCCTACCTCCATGCGGGTGCGCGCGGCCACAACGAGATCCTGAAGATGACGCTGACGCATGGCGCCGATCTGAAGAGCACCAACCGCTATGGCGGCACGGCGCTGATTCCGGCGGCCGAACGCGGCCATGTCGAGACCGTGCGCATCCTGATCGCCGCGGGGGTGGACGTCAATCACATCAACAGGCTGCATTGGACCGCCCTGCTGGAAGCGATCATTCTCGGCGATGGCGGACCGAAGCACACCGAGATCGTCCGCCTGCTGGTCAATGCGAAGGCCGATGTGAATATTCCCGATGGCAAGGGTGTGAGCGCGCTGCAGCATGCGCGGCAGCGCGGCTATCGGGAAATCGAGAAGATCCTGGTCAAGGCCGGCGCGCGGCAATAGCGCCGCGCCCGGCGACTGCCCTGGCGCTGCATGCCCTATTGCTGCATGCCCCAGCGCCGCACCGTGGCCGCCTCCAGCGTGCGGAACACCAGCCCTTCCACCAGCAGGCCGATCAGGATCACCATCGCCAGCCCGGCGAACACGCGGTCGGTATAGAGCTCGTTGCGGTTCTGGAAGATATACCAGCCCAGGCCGCCCTTGCCCGACGACGCGCCAAACACCAGCTCGGCCGCGATCAGCGTGCGCCAGGCGAAGGCCCAGCCGATCTTCAGGCCCGACACAATGGCCGGCAGCGCGGCCGGCACCAGGATCAGCAGCACATAGCGCAGCCCGCGCAGGCCATAGTTGCGTCCCGTCATGCGCAAGGTCTCCGGCACGCCACGAAAACCCGCATAAGTATTCAGCGCCAACGGCCACAGCACCGAGTGGATCAGCACGAAGATCAGGCTGCCGCTGCCCAGGCCGAACCACAGCAGCGCGAGCGGCAGCAAGGCGATCGCCGGCAAGGGGTTGAACATCGCGGTCAGGGTATCGAGCAGGTCGCGCCCGATCGTCGTGGAGACCGCCAGCGTCGTCAGCACGAAGGCGAGCGCAATGCCGGCGGCATAGCCTTGCAGCAGGATCGTCAGCGAGATCGCGGCCTTGTTCAGCAGCTCGCCGGTCGTCAGCCCCTCGATGAAGGCCTGTGCGGTGGCAAGGAAGGATGGCAGCAGCAGATCGTTGTTCTGCAGCCGGGCGACGGTCTCCCACAGCGCCGCCAGTACCAGAAGGATCACGGCGCGACGCAATCCGCTGTTCTGCCACAGCCGCTGGCGCAGCGGCAGCGCCCGGGCGACCGCGGTGGCGGTGAAGGGTTCGAGCTCGCGTTCGTACTCAGGCCGCAGCGGCGGCAGGGACTGCGTTGTCGTAGTGGCGATGGTCGTCATGGCTGTCCCCTTCAGCGCGCCCGCGCGGTACGCGGCGGGATGTCGGCGGCGTCCGCGATGTCAGTGTCGGCGGCGGCGTCCGGCCCCGGCGTATCGAACAGCAGCCGATGGATGCGCTGCGCGGTCTGCTGGAAGGCCGCGCTGCCCTGGCTGTGCAGATCGAACTGGTGGCTGTTCAGCTCGGCGCGTACGCGCCCCGGATGCGGCGACAGCAGCAGGATGCGGTTGCCGACCACCAGCGCCTCCTCGATCGAATGCGTGACGAACAGCAGCGTGAAGGCCGCGTCCTGCCACAGCGCCAGCAGTTCCTCCTGCATGCGGCGGCGGGTCAACGCATCGAGCGCCGCGAACGGTTCGTCCATCAGCAGCACCTTGGGCCGCAGCGCCAGCGCCCGGGCGATCGCCACGCGCTGTTTCATGCCGCCGGACAGCGTATGCGGATAGGCGTCCGCGAAGTTGGCCAGGCCCACCTTGTCCAGGTAGTGCAGCGCCACGTCGGCCGCTTCGGCACGGCGCAGTCCGCGCGCCTGCATCAGCGGGAACATCACGTTCTGCTTGACCGTCTTCCACGGCGGCAGCTGGTCGAATTCCTGGAACACGACGATGCGATCCGGCCCCGGCGCGCGCACGCGTTCGCCGTCGAGCCGGATCTCGCCCTCGATCGGCGGGACGAACCCCGCCACCGCCTTCAGCAGCGTCGACTTGCCGCAGCCCGAGGGACCCAGCAGCACGAAGCGGTCGCCGGCGTGCACATCGAAGCTGACGCGGTGCGTGGCGCGCACCACGCGCTCCGGCGTCCGATACTCGAGCGAGACGTCGTCGATCTGCAGCAGGGGGCCGCGTTGGCCGGCGGCGCCGACCACGCGCAATGGTTGCGAGACGGTGGCGGTCATGATCAGCTCCCTTGCGCGGTGGCCGGATCGGCGAAGAAATAGTCCTGCCAGGACTTCGGCTGATGGCGGATCGCGCCGACGCGATGCATGAATTCCGCCAGCACGAAGGTGTTCTGCGGCGCGATACGGAATTGCACCTGCGGGTTCTTCAGGATGCCAACCAGCAACGTGCGGTCGATCTTCGCCTTGTTCGCGCGGATATAGAGGTCGGCGGCGGCCTCAGGATTGGCGGTGGCAAAGCGCGCCGCTTCGGCCAGTGCGTCGACGAAGGCGCGGTAGGTCTTCGGGTTTTCGTTGCGGAATTTCTCGGTCGCGTACAGCACCGTCGACGAACTGGGACCGCCGAGCACGTCGTACGAATTGAGCACGATATGCGCGTTCGGATTGCCGGCCAGTTCCTGCTCCTGGAACGGCGGATTGGCGAAATGCGCGGTGACCTCGGTGCCGCCGTTGATGATGGCCGACGCCGCCTCGGGATGCGGCATCGCCACGGTCCACTTGTCGAGCTGGTTGAAGGCCTTGTCGCCCCACTGCTTCGCCGCGGCCAGCTGCAGCACGCGCGCCTGTACCGACACCGTGACCGCCGGCAATGCGATGCGATCCTTGTCGGTGAAATCGGCCAGCGTCCTGACCTTCGGATTGTTGCTGACCAGGTAGTACGGGAAGCTGCCGAGCGAGGCGATGCCCTTGACGTTCTGCTTGCCGCGGGTGCGGTCCCACAGCGTCAGCAGCGGACCGACGCCCGCGCCGCCGACGTCGATCGCGCCCGACAGCAGCGCGTCGTTGACGGCGGCGCCGCCCGACAGCCGGGTCCATTCGACCTTGATGTCAATGCCCTGCTTCTGTCCCTGCTTCTCGATCAGCTGCTGTTCGCGGGCGACGTTGAGCAGCAGGTAGACCACGCCGAACTGCTCGGCGATGCGGATCTGCCCTTCGGCGTGGGCCGGTCTGGCAAACGCGAGTGCGCCGGCGCCGACGCTGGCGCCAACGGCAAGCGCAATCAGGCGGCGGCCCAGTTTGCTGAGCAGGGACGAACGGGGATACGGTGCTGCCATGGTGGGGCTCCGGAGAAAATTCTGGTTGTCTTGCGAAGGGGTAGTCGGACCGCCAGGAGGCGGTCCATCAGGCTGGCCAATCCCGCCACTGCGGGCCGCTTCGGATCGGCCCCGGGGTTGTCCGTGCCGTCAGAACGGGAGGTCGCCCTCGATCGTGGTGCGGTACATCACGCGGCGCTGATCGGCCGGACAGCCGGCCGCCAGATGCAGCAGCGAGCGGTTGTCCCAGAACACCAGATCGTGCGGCTGCCAGCGGTGGCGATAGACGAATTCGGGCTTGACGCTGTGTGCGAACAGCGCGTCGAGCAGCGCCCGGCTTTCATCGTCGGGCAGGCCAACGATCCGCGTGGTGAAATGCTCGCTGACGAACAGCGCGCGCCGGCCGGTCTCAGGATGCGTGCGCACCACCGGCTGCAGCACCGGCTTGACCTGCGCGATCTGCTCCGCGCTCAGGTTCGGGCGCCACGGGCTGCGCTGCTGCAGCTCGGCATAGCGCGCGAGATAGGTGTGTTCGGCCTGGCGCCCCTCGACCGCCCGCTTCAATTCCGCGGGCAGCGTTTCCCAGGCCAGATGCTGGTTGGCAAACAGCGTGTCGCCGCCCTCGGCCGGCAGCTCCTGCGCATGGAGAAGCGAGCCCAGGCTCGGCTTTTCCTTGTACGACAGGTCCGAATGCCAGAAATGGCCGGCATCGCCAAGGCCGATCGGCTTGCCGTCCTTCAGCACGTTGGAGACGATCAGGATCTCCGGATGGCCTGGCAACTGGAACTGGTGCAGCACGTGGATCTGCAGCGGGCCAAAGCGCCGGCTGAACGCAATCTGTTCGTCGGGCGTGATGCGCTGGTCGCGAAACACCAGCACGTGGTGGTCCAGATGGGCACGGTGGATACGGGCGAAATCCGCGTCCGACAGCGACTGCGACAGGTCCAGCCCCACGACTTCGGCGCCCAGCGGCGCGTCGAAGGGACGGATCTCGAAGCCGGTGCCGGCGCGTGGCGTCACGACGGGAGGACGCGCGGGCCGTGCCGCCTGGAGGGAAACGGTCATGTCTGGATACGGAGTTCGAAATGGATCAAGGCACGATGCAAAGGCGGTGCTCGCGCTGGCATCGAATGGGATCGATGCTAAGGAGACCGCCCATCGCCAGTCAACGAATCAAATCGTTCGGCCTTATCCGTTCTTCGCATATGGGGGCAGATCGATGCGGCCCTCCGCCGCTCTGCCGCTCTTGCCCTCAGGCGTTCTGCCCCACCGCCACTCCGCCGCGCTGCCCCCCCGGCCTGAATCCACCCCGAAGGCGCCATCAACGCGCCATCAACGCGCCATCAATGCGCCATCAATGCGT
>NZ_JCBAJO010000124.1:0-14292 GCF_059772245.1 Cupriavidus sp. R6-3 | reverse complement strand
CGTGCGCGGCCAGGGGCAGGCGCGCCGCGCGATGGAGGTCGCGGCGGCCGGGCAGCACTCGGCCCTGCTGATCGGCCCGCCAGGCACCGGCAAGTCGATGCTGGCGCAGCGCTTTCCCGGGCTGCTGCCGCCGATGACGCTGCAGGAGGCGCTCGAGTCCGCCGCGGTGCTGAGCCTGACCGGCGCCGGCTTCCACAGCGAGCGCTGGGGCCGCCGGCCGTTCCGGGCGCCGCACCATACCGCCTCGGCGGCCGCGATGGTCGGCGGTGGCGGCGATCCGCGCCCGGGCGAGATCTCGCTGGCGCATCACGGCGTGCTGTTCCTCGACGAGTTGCCCGAGTTCGACCGGCGCGTGCTGGAGGTCCTGCGCGAGCCGCTCGAATCCGGCCACATCACGATCTCGCGTGCGGGCCGGCAGGCCGATTTCCCGGCGCGCTTCCAGTTCGTCGCGGCTTTTGTGACAAGCGTCAATGGTTAAGGAGTTAGGTCGTATGGCTCCCTGCTTCATACGTCCGTGTACGATAGATGGGCGTCGGCGGAGACGGCTCCCTTGAGTCGAAAGTGTCGTTTCGTAGGATTTGTCCCGCGATCTAGGAGCTTTGCAATCGTGGCGTAAGGGGATAGGCGAATTCGCGCTCGATATGGATCTCCAAGTCGTCAGTCCTCCGCCTGTGGCAACATTGAGTCCTAATAAGAAACAGGGACGGGCCGATGCAAATAATTCAGAAGATTGCGGCTTGGGCTGCAGAGCAGCCGGCGTGGGTCGATGACGCAGTGCGGCGGCTTATTGCCGGCAATCTGACTTCTAAGGACCTGCAGGACTTGGCTGCCCTAGCAAAGTCCGCGCACGGGTTGCCCGACCCTGAGGGCCGCGTCGCGGTACGGCTTGACCCGAGGACATTACCTGTGGATGCTCACGCCGGCGCGGACGTCAGCTTGATCGCGCTGCGCTCGCCCGAGTACCTGAATGCGATTGATCCCGGGCAAGCGTTGACGTTTCAGGCGGCGGGACTGACCATCGTGTATGGCCACAACGGCGCAGGGAAGTCAGGCTACGCAAGGATATTAAAAAAGGCCTGTCGCGCACGCAACGTCGAGGACCTCCTTCCTGATGTATATGTTGAGTTGAAGGGTCCGGCGCCCACCAGCGCAATCTTTGACTGGAGCGAGGGACAGGCAGCTCAGTCGCAGAAGTGGACGGTCGGAACTGTTCCGCCGGCCCCGCTTTCGCAGATGTCCGTCTTCGATGCCCACTGTGCACGCGTGTTTGTGGACAACCAGGCAAAGGTCCTGTTCGTGCCCAACGGCATGGAGATTCTTCACGGACTCTCCGATGCTTTCGGCGCCGTCCAGCGTCTGATTGAAGCCGACAGAACCGCAAATACCTTCGATCAGACCCAACTTTCACCGCTCGCAGGTTCGACCGTCGTTGGTCGGCTGCACGCACAACTCGGAAGAAAAAGCGATCCGGAGGCATTTAAGAAACTCGCCGTGTTGTCGGAAGAAGAGGAGGCAGAGCGAAACGTGCTCAGCAAGCTTTTCGGAGACGAAGACCCGATCAAGCTCGCCGCAGTCGTCCGCCGCAAAGCAACGCGCGTTGACACCCTGTGCAATGAGCTCGCAGCCTTGGAGGCCCCTCTTTTGGATGAGGCCATCGGCCAGCTAGCGGCTGCCTTCGTTGCCATGGCTGCGGCAGAGGCTGCATCGAAGCTGGCAGCAGATACGCTTCAGGCTCAGGGCGCAAAAGTCGTCGGGACTGGTACTGTGCTATGGGAGACCTTGCTACGCAGCGCGATGAAGTATGCAACAGAGGTTGCGTACCCGGGACACGAATTTCCGGGACCAGACCGCGACGCGTACTGCGTGCTCTGCCAGCAGCCGCTTGCCGACGAAGCTACGGAAAGGCTGAAGTCCTTCGTTGCGTTTCTGGAGGCCGATGCGCAGAAAAAAGCCACAGAGGCCCGCGAGCTCACCAAGAAGCTGTATCGAGCGATTTCATCACTCAACTTCGACACATTTCCATCTGATCGCGCGTTCTTGGACGAACTCCACGAAAGCGAACCGACATTGGCAGCCGCCATCGATGAATACACAACCGCTCTGAAGGCTCGTCAGGCGAGGGTGGTCGCAATGGCGCCGAACCGAAAATTGGATCGTCTGGAACCGCTGCCTGCGTCCCCGGTACCAACCATAAAGGAATTGCACGGCAGGTATGTTAACGAGGCTGGGCAGCTTATGAAGGCGATGACGCCTGAGGAGCGCGAGCAAAAGAGCAAGGTGCTTGCCGATCTGGATGCTAGGACGAAGCTTGCGGGGCTTCTCCCCAAGGTGCTAGAAGCAATAGAGTGGCACAGGCGCGATCATGCATTTGGCGAGGCCATAAAAGGATGTAGTACTCGCTCTATCACTGGCAAGACGACCGAGTTATACGAAGCGCATGTCACGGAGGAACTTCGCTCAGCCTTTACGCAAGAGCTTGCGAATCTCGGCCTCGGCGGGCTAGATGTCATCCTAGAGATGACGGGGCAAAAAGGTGCCCGCATGCAACAGCTCAGGCTCCGTACCGCACCACAGCACGCACGCGCGAAGGTCTCAGATATCCTCAGTGAGGGCGAGCAGCGAGTCATCGCCATGGCTCTGTTCCTGGCGGAGATCGGCATTGAGCCCGGCAAGTCGGGCCTTATCTTTGACGACCCCGTGTCGTCCCTGGACCATGTGCGTCGCGAGAGAATCGCGAAGCGCCTTGTTCTCGAAGGCAAGAAGCGCCAGATCATTGTGTTTACGCACGACCTAGCCTTTGCCTGGACATTAAAGGACTTCGCCGATAAGCACGGCGTTGCCCACGTGGATCGTCACGTCTTCTCGGCGGGCGCGAAAAAAGGGTTCTGCGGCGACGGCCTGCCCTTCGAAGGAAAGAAGCTTAGCGCGAGAATCAATGAGCTTCGAGACCACGCTCAACGAGCAAGGAAAGCACTGGAAGAGCAGCACAACCATGAACTCTACAACGACATGGTGCGCAACGGCTACCGAAGGATGCGAGACACCTGGGAGCTGCTCATCGAGGAGCATCTGTTCGCAGGCACCGTGAAGCGCTTCAGACGTTCCATTGAGACCTCGAAGCTACGGTGCGTTTCCGTCGGCGATCCGGAAGCCGCTGCTGTATACAACGGCATGACGCGGTGCTCGAACTTCACGCACGAAGGCGGCGCCGAGGCGCCACCGGCACTGCCAGGACCAGAGGAGTTTCTTGCCGACGTGGAACAGCTTGCGGCGGCGCTGACGTTGATCGATGAGAACAAGAACGCCACGGAAAAGCGACGCAAGCAAGCTGGCCTGGCGACGTAAATCTGAATACGAGCGGGGTCGGGGTAGGCTTGCAAGTCGACGTCGACGCATTTGCCAGGTGCGGGGCGCGAGAGCACGTGCAAACGGTAGAAAGTGCCTTACAGTGCCCGCGGCATGGGGACGTGATGTGGACCCGATCAGCGAACGATGAACTGTCCCATCCTCCCGTTATCTTCGTGCTCGAGAATATGGCAGTTGTACATGTACGGGGCCGTTACCGCGGTATGGCAAAACCGAACAAGCAGTTCGACGGAGTTCTCGACCATGTTTATCGCGAACACCCGGCGGTGAACCGTTTCGGCTGAGAACTTCGAAGTGAACACAGTGGATATGGAACGGGTGTGCCATCATCTCTGGGTACACCTGCCAGACTTCTGTGTCGCCGCGCCTGATTTCTGCATCGATTCGCTCCATGTCGAACGGGCGGCCATTGACGCCGAACACTCCCATTCCGTGCCCCCTCTCATCCCACGCATGCCCATGGTGATGGCAATGCGCCGCCGACCAAAGGCGTTCGACACGGACTGGCGCTGGTGCGTCACGAGCTTGTCGGGCTGCTGAGCGCTGCGCGTGCCTGTTCCCCGAAGCTCGAACCTGATGATCGCCTGGCGTTCACCACGCAGGCGATTGCCGCCGCCCATCATTCGCATCATCATCGGCGCATTGCCATCCTGTCCCGTTTCCAGGACGGCGGGCTGGCCATCGCAAAAATCCACGAGTACCTCGGCTCGCTCCAGAGTCAACTGGGGTCCACATGGCATCGCAACACCGATCTTCATTGCTAGCCCAGACCACCTCAGATTGCGAATCCCGACACGGCGTCCGGGACGAGCGGACGTAATGCATTTCTTGCAATATGGCAATTCTGGCTGGCGGCCACACTCTCAGGAAGCCGATGCGCAACGCAGCGGCAAGTCGACATCGCGATACGCAAGAGTGCTTTCCCCACGTTCAGATTACTGGCCCATTACGAATCTGACAGCCCCCTGAAACGTTCTACCTCTGGCACGTCTGTTGCGCCGTCCGAGTCGCTGATTATTCCCATCGGCGAAGTCGTGTGTTCCGCCGGTCTATCGCAACCCCGCCCAACCTTGGGAGCTCAACATGCAGTTGACTGCTACATGCGACCCTGCTCGCGTCTTTCCATCGCCGCTGTCGACAAGGGCCTGTCGGTGGATGCCCCGGACAGTCCGACATCTCATGACGACCGGCCTGATGGCCATGCTTGTCTTGCCAGCTACTTATGCCGCCCAGCCAGGCAGAGGCCACACTGCCGGCTTCGAGGTTCGTCTGATGCGGTTGGTCATTGACCATCATTTTTCAGCGCTCAGGATGACCGAGCTGGCCGCCGGCACAGATCCGCAACGCAGCGGACATCTTTCATCAAACGAAGGGACGTCGCCCACGCCGGGATTTTCGGCTACGCCTGCCAAGGCCGCTCTCGATGAAATCAAATCCATGGCCCGGATGGAGAATCGCGCGCAAAGAGAGCAGATCATGCACCTGCAGATGTTGCTGCGTGATTGGTATGGCGTTGCCCACGAGCCCCGCATCAGAGAGGATGCGCAACAGATGCTTACTGCTCTGGAGCAGGCCCAACCCGGCGCGAGCTTTGATCGCGCTTTCCTTGAAACCTTCAGCCGCCATCACTTTTCGCTGCTGCAGCCGATGAACGCTTGCATCACCGGCGCAGATCGCCTCCATCAGAATCTGATACGCCTCTGCAAGTTGATGTGGCATGAGCAGACATCTGGTATCGACGAAATGCGCGAGCTGCTGGAAACTCGCTTCGGCATCGTCGACTATCAGCCGTTCCGCGGCGAGCGTCCGCTGCAGCAGTAAAGAGTCGACCGGCGCGGAAGCACCGCATTTACTTGGCGAGACGTGGGAACGTCAAGATAAACCGGGTCCTTCCCGCCGACGACTCCACGGAAATTCGACCTCCGTGCGCCGACATGATGGCCTGCGTAATCGACAAGCCAAGCCCAACACTGTCGGAATCGGCCCGGTTGCGGGACTTGTCGGCGCGAAAGAACCGGTCGAAGATCGAGGGCAACAGGTCCGCACTGATTTCCTTGCCCTCGTTCTCCACGACGATCGTTGCGGCACCGGCCTGTTCCTTCGTCTTGACCAGGATGGCCTTTCCCTCCGGCGTATAGCGCAGCGCGTTGGAAAGCAGGTTACTCAGCGCCCTGCGCAGCATCAGACGATCACCGAAGATCCGCGCCTGACCTTCAAGCCGCAGATGCACCCTCTTGTCCTCCGCCAGCGCATCGTAGAAATCGAACAGCGCACGTACTTCGTCGCTGACGTTGATCTCCTCTTCGCTGGGCAGCGTGATGCCGTGCTCCATCTTTGCCAGATAGAGCATGTCGGAAACCATGCGGCCAAGGCGTTGCAGTTCCTCGGCGTTGGACGCCAGAACCTCCCGGTATTTCTCTGCATCCCGTGGTTGCGATAGCACGACATGCGTCTGCGTCATCAGGTTGGTGATCGGCGTGCGCAGCTCGTGTGCCAGATCCGACGAAAACTCGGATAACCGCCGGAAATCGTCCTGCAACCGCTCCAGCATGGCATTCAAAGTGGCGGCCAAATCCGCCATTTCGACTGGGACTGCCTCCACCGGCATGCGTGCATCCAGCTTGTTCGAGGTCACGCCGCTCGCGCGTGAGGCCATCATCCGTAAGGGCGCCAGGCCACGCCTTGCCGCCCACCACCCGAACAAGCCGCTGGCGAGCGCCGCCAGCGCGGTATAGAACGCCAGCGATTGCCGGAATGCCTGCATGAAATGCGCATGAATGTCCGTGTCCATGCCCACGACGACGCGCAATGGCGCCGCTGCCGGGTCCGACATTTTCGCCAGCGCTCGCATGCCGCGGTACTGTTTCCCGTTCTGCTGCCACACCAGGGTGTCTTCGTTCGGCTTCAGCCGGGCGATGGCGGCCAAGGTCGGCGCGAAGTCGTATCCCTTGGTCGCATAGACGAGCTGGCCTTGCGCGGTTTGGACGTGCGCAACGAACCCGGGGTGGTGCTCCACCATCTCGGCCAAGCGCGCGGGCAGCTGTGCTGTCGGTCGTTCCTGCGTGATCTTCTGAATCAAGCGGATGTTGTCACCGAGGATGACGTAGTCCTCGTTGGCAAAGTGGCGGTCCATGGCCAGCCAGATCAATACACCGAGACCCAGCAGCACCGCCGCTGACGACAGCGAGAACAGCAGCGTCAACCGCATCGTCAGCGAAAGCCGTCGCCTCATTCCGTTCCCTCTGGCGCTTCCAGTACGTATCCCATCCCGCGCACTGTCTGGATCAGTTTTGGTTCGAAGTCGTCGTCGATCTTGGCCCTCAGGCGACGAATGGCCACGTCGATCACATTGCTGTCACTGTCGAAATTCATGTCCCACACCTGCGAGGCGATCAGAGAGCGCGGCAAGACCTCGCCACGCCTGCGCGCGAGCAGTTCGAGCAGTGCAAACTCCTTGCTGGTCAGCGGGATGCGGCGACCGGCACGGGATGCGCGCCTGCGTCCCAAATCCAGGACCAGATCAGCGACCTGGATGCGGTCAATGGCCAGCACAGATCCCCGGCGCAACAGCGTGCGGACCCGAGCGAGCAACTCCGAGAAGGCGAACGGCTTGACAAGATAGTCGTCTGCACCCAGTTCCAGCCCCTTGACGCGGTCTGTCACGCTGTCACGCGCGGTCAGGAACAAGACAGGGACGGCATTCTCCGCGGCACGGATGGACTGCAATATGTGCCAGCCATCCAGGTCCGGCAACATCACGTCGAGAATGATCAGGTCATACGATTCGTTGAGCGCCAGGTGCTGCCCATCGAGCCCGTTGCCGACCAGGTCGACGACGAAGCCGGCTTCGGTCAGTCCCTGGCGAAGGTAGTCGCCTGTCTTGGATTCGTCCTCCACCACCAGCAGTTTCATTTAGAGCGTCCGATTGGATTGGCTAGCGGCCCCCGGAAGGGAGCCTCGGTGCGGCTAGTCTAGCGAGACGACTTGCGGGTGACCTCAACATTACCGGAATGTAATGTGCAGGTAAGTTGACGGTAGCCTCCTGCTCGTTACTCTCTGCATGCCGACTTCTATGCGGCCATTCAAGCAAAAAGGGACTATTCATGCGACGTGATCGACCGGCCGGTATTGTGCTGCACAACCCAACGCGCCGCCGCTTCGTTCAAGGCCTGGCCGCAGGGGGTGTCATGGCGGGATTGTCGGGTCTTGGGGGAACCGTTTGGGCCCAGGCGACTGAACGCCCCGCCCAGACGCTGTCCGGCACCGCCCCCGTGCTGCGCGGCACCGAATTCGACCTAGTCATCGGCGAATCGGTGGTCAACTTCACCGGCACGCCGCGCGTGGCGACCACGATCAACGGGATGCTGCCCGGCCCGACGCTGCGGTGGCGTCAGGGCGACACCGTCACCATCCGCGTCACGAATCGGCTGCGCGAGCCAACGTCGATCCATTGGCACGGGATCATCCTGCCGTTCGAAATGGACGGCGTGCCGGGGATCAGCTTTCCCGGCATTGCGCCGGGCGAAACGTTCACCTATCGCTTCAAGGTCGACCAGACCGGCAGCTACTGGTACCACTCGCATTCGGGATTCCAGGAGATGACGGGCGTGTATGGCGGCATCGTGATCGACCCGGCTTCCGGCTACGACGCCGTTCAAGCAGACCGCGACTATACGATCCTGCTGTCCGACTGGACCGATGAAGATCCGATGCGGGTCCTGTCGAAGCTCAAGGTCCAGAGCGACTACTACAACTTCAATCAGCCGACCGTCATCGACTTCTTCCGCGACGTCGCCAACGACGGCATGAAAAGCGCGCTGGCCAAGCGGAAGATGTGGAACGAGATGCGGATGAATCCGACGGATCTGGCCGATCTGTCGGGCGCCACGCTGACGTATCTAACCAATGGTGTCACGCCAGCCGGCAACTGGACGGGCATGTTCCGGCCAGGTGAGAAGGTCAGGCTGCGCTTCATCAATGGCACGGGCAACACGTTCTATGACGTGCGCATCCCTGGGCTGAAGCTGAAGGTGATACAGGCCGACGGGCAGAACCTGGAACCGGTGACCGTCGATGAGTTCCGGTTCGGTCCCGGGGAAACCTATGACGTCGTCGTCGAACCCCGAGATGAGGCCTACACGATTTTCTCCCAATCCATGGACAGGACCGGCTATGCCCGAGGCACGCTGGCTGTTCGTGAAGGTCTGACCGCGCCGGTGCCCGCGCTCGACAAGGCCGAATGGCTGACGATGGCGGACATGATGGGTGCCATGGACCACGGCAGCATGCAAGGCATGAACCATGGTGGCATGAGCATGCAGGGCATGGCGGGCACCGCAATGGCGATGGACCATAGCCAGCACAACATGGCCACCATGGCCGCCGGCAATTCGCTGAAGGTTCCCAGCACCAAGGCGCGGCACGCCAGAACCGAGTACGGGGCCAGCACCGATATGCGCGTGGACATGGCGCGCACCAACCTGGACGATCCCGGCATTGGCCTGCGCAACAACGGTCGTCGTGTGCTGACGCTGGCTGACCAGCACACCATCGGTGGTCCGTTGGACAAGCGGGGCCCTGGACGCGAGGTCGAGCTGCACCTGACCGGCAATATGGAGCGCTATACCTGGTCGTTTGACGGTGTGGAGTTCGGCAAGTCGACACCGGTCTATTTCAAGTATGGCGAGCGCCTGCGCGTGATCCTCCACAACGACACGATGATGACGCATCCGATGCACCTGCACGGCATGTGGAGCGAACTGGAGTCGCCAGATGGATCCTTCCAGGCCCGGCGCCACACGATTCCCGTTCAGCCGGCCCAGCGCATCAGCTTCCTGGTTACCGCGGACGCATTGGGACGATGGGCATGGCATTGCCATCTGATGCTGCATATGGACGCGGGCATGTTCCGTGAAGTGATAGTGGCCTGACCGTCAACCGGATAGAGATTCCATGCATAAGCGAACAACAACGATTCTTGCTGCCGCGGTCCTGACGTCCGCCGGCATCGGCACGACGTGGGCGCAAGCCGCCCATTCCCCGGAGGCCCACGCGGGCACTTCGGCCGCGGATCCGACCAGGAAGGCCAACGCTGCCGCGCAATCGAAGTCCGTCGGCAAGGCAAATGGTAAGGGTGGCAAGGACCATGGCTCGATGCAGGGTATGGACCACGGCTCGATGCAGGGTATGGATCACGGCTCGATGCAGGGCATGGATCACGGCTCGATGCAGGGCATGGACCACGGCTCGACGCAGGGCATGGACCACGGCTCGATGCAGGGTATGGATCACGGCTCGATGCAGGGCATGGATCACGGCTCGATGCAGGGCATGGATCACGGCGACATGAAAATGCAAGGCGGCAGCGCTCCGCCCGACGCGCGCGATCCGCATGGCTATTCCGGTGGCTATCAACTCGGGGTCGGCAAGTATGCGCTCGGGCCGACCCGAACGCTCCATATGGCGGACGAACATCTGTTTGCTTCCGTGCTGGTGGATCGCCTGGAATGGACCAAGGGCCGAGACAGTAATGCAGCGTCCTACGAGGCGCAGGCCTGGTTCGGCAACTCCTACGACAAGCTGGTGATCAAGGCCGAAGGGGAGGCCGAAGAAGGAAAGGTGCACGAGGCTCGCACCGAACTGCTGTGGGGCCATTCCATTGCGACGTTCTGGGATACCCAGGTCGGTATTCGAAACGATGCTGGCTACGGCAGACCGGCCCGGAACTGGCTCGCGTTCGGTGTGCAAGGCCTGGCGCCCTACTGGTTCGAAGTCGATGCGACCGGCTACGTCGGCACCGAAGGCAGGACCGCGCTTCGACTCTCCGCCGAATACGAGCTTCTGATTACGCAGCGTCTGATCCTGCAGCCGCGAATCGAAGCCAACTTCTACGGCAAGAACGACCCTGAAATCGGTATCGGCAGCGGCCTGGCCAATGGCGCCGTGGGCGTGCGCCTGCGCTATGAGATTAACCGGCAGTTCGCACCGTATATCGGCGTCGAGCGATATCAGACATTCGGCAATACCGCCGACATGATTCGCACGGCAGGCGGTCGTCGTGGCGAGACCCGCTTTGTGGCCGGTGTTCGTATTTGGTTCTGACCACGTTCTCTAACCCCCTTTCAATCTGGGAGTTCATCATGCAGACGCACCGTTTCGCCATCCGAGCCATGCTCGCCGCCACCGCGGCATTGATCAGTTCGGCGGCTTTCGCACATCCCAAGCTGGTCTCTTCGACCCCGGCTGACAAGGCCGAGGTTTCCGCCCCTCAGAAGATCGAACTGAAGTTCTCCGAAAACTTGGTCGCCCAGTTTTCCGGTGCCAACCTGGTAATGACCGGCATGCCTGGCATGGCCAATCATGCCCCGATGAAGATTGCCGCCAAGGTATCAGGCAGCGATGACCCGAAGACGATGGTGATCACGCCGGCCCAACCGCTCGTTCCGGGCAGCTACCGTGTGGATTGGCGCGCAGTTTCGTCGGACACGCATCCGATCAACGGAAATATCGCCTTCACGGTCAAGTGATCCGCCGATGGACTGGGCGACTGTATCGGTGCGCTTTGCACTCTATCTCGACCTGACGGCGCTTTTCGGTTTGCCGCTATTCGGTCTTTATGCGCTTCGCCGTGAGGAGATATCGTCGGGCATCGGCTCACGGTATGTCGCCATTGCGTCCGCGCTGGCTGCGGTCGGCATCGGACTGTCGTTGGCAAATATCGCCGTCATGGCCAAGGCCATGACCGGCGCATCCGAATACGCCGAACTGCAGAGCCACGTTTTCGAGATGATCGTGACGGGTACGGATTTCGGGACGGCTTGGGCTGTCCGTCTGGTTGCGCTGGTCCTTTGCTTGCTGGTCGCTCTTTTCGCACGCCGGTGGCCGGCGCTGCAAATTGGTGTATTGGCTGCCGCAGGCGGCGTTGCGCTATCGACCCTTGCCTGGGGCGGGCATGGCGCGATGGACGATGGCGTCCGCCGCTATATTCACCTGGCCTCCGATATTGGACATCTGGCCGCAGCCGGGGCCTGGGTTGGCGCGCTGATCGCTTTCGTGCTGCTGGCAAGAGCCGCGTCCACACCGGAGACGGTCGCACTGCTGACCCGCACGTCCAATGGCTTCGCTCAGGTTGGCACTATTGTGGTCGCCACTTTGACGGTGACCGGGGTGATCAACTACCTCTTGATCGTCGGCCTGACGCTGCCAGAGCTGTCGCTAACGTCGTATGGCGGCCTGCTTGCCATCAAGCTCGGCCTGTTCGGTACGATGCTGGCCCTTGCGGCAACCAATCGCTACTTTCTGAGTCCGCAACTGGAGCATGCGGTGAAGAGCGGCAATCACGCGGCAGCCGTCCGAACGTTTCGACGCAGCCTGATCTTCGAAACCAGCGCGGCAACGCTGATCCTGGCTCTTGTGGCGTCACTGGGCATTCTGTCACCGGCGGGTATGTAGAGCGCGCTAACGCGGATTGGCGTATTGCTCGGTCGCTTCACGCTGCGCCGCCGACGCCCTTGGCGGCCAAGTGCTCTTGATATACGCGAGGACAGCAATGATGTCCTCGTTGGACAGCAATTGGCCGAATGCCGGCATGTCGCTGACATACCCGGCCGGAGCCGTGATGCCCGGCACCAGACCATTCTTGGTAATGGCAAACAGCACGGCGTCGGGATGATGCCATGTATGGCCTGTGGCATCGTGCGGCGGCGCCGGCATCCGGCCGCTCGGAAGCCGTTCCCGCCAGTTTGGTTGACCCTCGAGATTGGCGCCATGGCAGGACGCGCATTGCTGCGCGTAAAGCTGCTTGCCTCTGGCAATACGCTGCGCATCACTGGTGTCGATGCGTAGCTGCCTAGCCGCCGACGCTCCGTTCCCACCGTCGACGGGCGTCTCAAGAAAGCGCTTCATCTTCAGCGCGACCGCAGTTGCGGCCACGGCTGCGAGCACCAACAGGCCAGCAATCAGCCAACGAGACTTGTTCGAGCTTTCCATTCGTAGCCGGCCAAGCTCGGTGCAGCTTCGCTGTCCGAACCGAGGCGCCATTAATTCCTGGAGAACGGCTTTCCGTTGAAATCCACGGTCACCAAGTTGCCATCCATGGGACCCATGCCGGGAGAATTTGCCGGCATGCCCGGCACGGCGATCCCTTTCACGCCCGGACTGGCAGCCAGTTTCCTCACCGCCGCCGCGGGAACGTGCCCTTCGATAATTTGGCCACTGCCTTGCATGACCGCGGTATGGCAGGAGCCCATCTTCTCGGGAACGCCAAGCTTCGTTTTGATTGCGGCGACATCCGGCGTATTGATGAGCTTGGTCTGGATGCCAGCCTCGTTCAAATGCTCCACCCAACCTTCACAGCATCCGCAATTGGCATCCTTGTAGACGACCAGCGCGGGGGGAGCCGCATACGCAAGCGTACCGACAGTGAGAAGGGCAACACCAAGAAGAAGCTTCATCGAAAATTCCCGCGAGATTGGACTTCAGTTTTCGTGGCTATGTTGGCCCCGACCCGCCTGATCGGTGTATCACCGGGTGCCGTTCAAGCTTGCTTTGACAAGCATCAGAGCTTACCGTTCACTGCGCCGACGCCTCAGACCAGGCAAACAGCTTGTCGTAGTCGCCCGATGTGAAAGAGCCCAACGTCCGAGAGGTCTCGGCCGCTGGACCTGCGCCGGTATTGCGAAGCCCGACACTTCGAAAATGCCAACGTCCTGCGATCAGATGCCGTCGGTGAAAGCGTCGCGCGTTCCCCCCGTGTGGCTCCCGTCCGTGAAGGTGTCCCGCGTGCCCGTAGTATGGGCGCCATCGGAGAACAGGTCGCGCGTAGCGGTAGTATGACCGCCATCGGTGAAGGGATCGCGCGTGCCCATCGTGTGGCCGCCGGTCGTGAAGATATCGCGCGACGATGTTACGCCGGCATTCACCATTCCCGCTGCGCTGCCCAGCGACGCAATCGTCAATACCAAGAGCGCAGCCTTCTTCAACGTACGCATTTTGTTTCTCCTTTTAAGGGTGATTGGCTCGCTGTGAGCCTGCATGATCAGTGTAGGGAGGGGCTCCCCACCGAGGCATGACTGTGCGATTACAAAGCCGTCATCTCGAATCGCCGTGTCGTGGATGGACGTGCCCAGCACACAATTCCGCCTGTCAGCCACCGGTGAAAATCTGGCTGCGATCGATGTTCACGCGCACGCCTCGAGCGCTCGGCATGCTGGGGAAAAGGTCGCCCAAGTCGACTGTGCTGCCGTGCACGAACTCCCCGAACTGCCAAGCCACGGATTGATCGCCGTCTGCGAATGCCACCGCTTCACCGGAGGCTACGTTGACGCTTTTCATACCCGGCCGAAGCGTGATAGTGCGGGACGCCGTGCCAGCCGGGACAACGCTGCCAAAAAGGGCTGCGTGAGGACCGAGACGCGTGCCCGACGTCGTGTTTGCCATCGTTGAAGATGCGGGCTCGGCGGCCTGCTGCACGTGCTTGGCCCAATCATCGCCCGCGTTAGTTCTTGCCTTGTCCGCGCCCCATGCGGGCGCCACGGACAGCGCCGCCAGGCTCAATACAACTGCCGCGTTCTTGTTGATTTTCATGATTCTCTCCATTGAGTTACGAGGTATTGGCCTCTCGACTTCAATGGTATGAATCCGCCCCTCACCGAGCCATTACCCGACTATTACATCCAGGTAAGGTGCCGAGGATAAGAGGCAATTTTTCGGTCAAGGAGCATTTCGCAGCGCAACACCTGCCCAACCCTTGCCAACGTCAAACGCTGGTACCATTCGGCCAATATGGGCCCACACGTGCGCACGTCCCTCCGGCGGCTTTGGCTGGCCGCATTCCTGCTGACCGCTTTCCTGACAGTCCAGCTGGCAGCAGCGGCGTACGCTTGCGCGGGCAGCCGGTACGCCGTCAGCACCGACCGGGACATGACG
>NZ_JCBAJO010000123.1:0-14348 GCF_059772245.1 Cupriavidus sp. R6-3 | reverse complement strand
CCGCTGTTGAGCGCCATCCCCCGCGAATTCGCCGCGCTGGCCGAACCCGGCGGCGCCGCGCTCGCCAGTTGGCCACCGGGAGCACTGGCCGCCTGGCAGCGCTGGCTGGCCAACGCCGATCCGGACCTGCTGCCTCCCACCATCGAAGAACTGTCCGCCTTGCCCGGGGCCGTGCAGGCGCTGGCCCCGGCCGCGCGCAGCCTGCGGCTGGGCCGGCATGCCGAACGGCTGCTGCATTTCGCGCTGGAACACGGCGAGGGCATCAAGCTGGTCGCCTCCAATCTGCCGGTGCGCCGGCATGGCCCGCATGGCGTGCAGACGCTGGGCGAGCTCGACTTCGTCTGGCGGGACGTGGCGCGCGGCGGGACGGGGGGCGCACCGCAGGGCCAGCTCGTACATTGGGAGATGGCGACGAAGTTCTACCTGCTGGTCGAGCCGGAGGCGAACGTCGAGGCGATGGCGCCGGACCCTTGTACGCGGCTGCAAGCCTTCGTCGGCCCGAACCTGGTGGACCGGCTTGGCGACAAGCTGTCGCATATCCTGCGCCGGCAACTGCCGCTGTCACGCACGACCGAGGCGGAGGCGCTGCTGGGCGCGCGTGTCGATCGCAGCGAAATCTATCTGCTGGGCTGGCTGTTCTATCGCGATGGGGGGATGCCGGCCGGCATGGACGCGCTCGGGCTCAATCCCGCCCATCTGCGCGGCTGGTGGTCGACGCTGGCGCAATGGGCGCAGCGGGTGGAGGCGCGCTCGCCGGGCTCGCCGGGCTCGTTGGACTCGTCGGGCACGTCGGGCACGTCGGGCACGTCGGGCACGTCGGCCTCCGCCTCATCGGTGCGCTGGCATCGCCTGCCGCGCGCCCGCTGGCTGTCGCCGGCGCTGGTGCCGGAGCACGAAACCGAACCGTTCGAGACCCTGCACGACGCGCTGGCCGCACGCTTCGCCGAGCCGCATCGCGAGCTTGCCTGGCGGCGCGAGGCCCCGGTGATGGTCTGCGAGATGGAGCCGGCCGGCGCTTCCGCGCCGGGCTGGTGGCGCGAACGTTCGCGCGGTTTCGTGGTGCCGCCCGGCTGGGAGGAAAGGGCGCGCCAGCGGGCGGTGCAGCCGCCGCGATGCTGAGTGCACGGCGGCCTGCCGCCTTCGCATGGACTGGTGCGGGCGCCGGAGGGGTCCAGACGTTCGAGCGGGCTACGCGACGTAAACCGTGCGAACGAATTTCCGTTCGGTCGGCATCATCCCCTCGGCGCTGTCCAGGGAAATGAAGCGCTGCTCCAGGGCTTCGATGTACGCGTTGACCTTGTCGTTTGCTGAAGGACCCGCATCCGGTACGTGTGCCGCGGCCACCGACGCGAACTCGGTTGCCGTCTCGCGCAAACGCTGCACCACCGGCGCCAAAGGCGTGGCCTGTTCGGGGATCGCTGGCAGGGCGAGGATCTGTTCGAGCGAAACCAGCAGTGGTGTGGCCCAATCGCGCTGAAATGCGACTGGCTCCCCGGCGTTGCAATTGGCATTCCAGGCGCGGCTGAAGTCTTCGCAAAAGCGCTTCATTCTGGCTTCGACCTCCGGCATCGGCAGGTCCTTCATGGCGGCAGGCGAATAATCCGACAGACTTTCCCGCAGGTGCGCGAAGCGCAGGGAGGCGTCCTTCCTCGCTTCCGGTTCGAGCGAGCGGGGAGCCAGAACCAGCAGCATGACCAGCATCGGCGAAATGACGTTGAGCGCCTGCTTCGGAGGCTCGGCCGCTGCCGGGGAGCGCAAGTAATCGTTCAGATCGTCCAGGGTGGCCATGCCATCGGGCTGCGCAATGCGCGCGAGCAGATCGGCGGCTTCGGCGGTGCGCAGGAGCTCGCCCCTTACCCGCGCTCCAACATTCTGCGTATGGCCATGAACCGCCTGCCGAACGTCAGGGTGGGGAAGGCGAGGGTCGTTGATGCGGGCCACGTTCGGATAGGTCACGGATATGTCCTCCTGATACCGGCGATCGCCCGGGCCGATATTCCAGCCGGCCGCATACAGGGCGCTCGGGAGTTCGGCGTCGCTGACCGCTGCCAGGTATCGGCTGCCGTCATCCGCCAGCAGGTCCCGTAGATGGGCATTGATCCTGGCGACCTGCACGGCATGGGGTTCGGCCGGATCGGCGCCTGCCTGGCGGCAAAGTTCGGCAAACAGCGTCTGGTTGACGAAGCCGTGCGAAAAGACGGTTCGTCCGTCCAGCGAGGTCGAACACACGTTCAGATGCGGGAAATAGGCGCGTTCGGCTGCCTCGCGAAAGAAAGCGCGCGTGCCGCGATGCTCGTTCAGCAGCTTGTCGCACCGTTCCAGCGAGGCGGCCTGATCCGGGTTCTGCATCAGGCCGATGCCCTTGACCTCGAACGGCTCGTCCTGCGACCTGGACCGATTGCGCAGGTAGTACTGAATGAACCCCATGTCGTGGTTCGACAGAATCACCTGATAGTCGACGCCACGCTGATGGAGCAGGTCGAGTATGGCCAGCATGCAGATATCGTTGTGCATGCGGTCGGCGAGCAGATCGCCCAGCAGCGTCAGCCGGGTCTCCCGGCAGCCAGGGTCGACCGTGACGGCTCGATGCAGCGTATCCCGGAAGCGGGCGAGCCCGGCCGCGGTCATGGGTTCGCTCTGCAGCTTGCGCAGCATGCCGCGCAGCCGGCTCCATGCCTGGGGATCGGCAATCTCGAGGAAGCCGAGCTGTACCAGGCTGTGCAACAGCAGTTCGCAATTGCCGTGCATGTCGCCCAGCGCGACTTCATTGAACGGCGCGAGCCCATGCACGCGCTCGGGCTCCTGATCGAGATCATGGGAAAGCTGGATGCATTGCTGCGCGGGCGTCGGAAAACGGGTGACCTTGTCCAGCTCGAGCTGGCGGATCTTCGGATCGTTGGGGTGGCTTGCCGCAACCGTCCCGAACTTCTCCACCCGCGCGGAGATGGCCAGGCGATGCTTGATCGCTTCCGCGACATCGGGAGACACGGCCGCCAGCCAGGCGTCCAGTTCCTGGCCGATCCGGTCCACCAGGCCGGTGGCCATGTCTCTGGCCTGGGGCGCAGGGTAGTTGCCATACAGATGTTTGACCGCCTCCATGACACGGCCGACTTCCGGGGCAAAATGCGCGACCACGGTGTCCCGATGTCCATCCTTGACCCACTGTTCGGGCAGGGTCCCGGCCTTGGGCAGAGCCTTGGCCTCGGGCAGGGCCCTGGCCTCGGGCAGGGCCTCGGCCTCGGGCAGGGCCTCGGCCTCGGGCAGAGCGCCGGCCTCGGGCAGGGCGTCGGCTGGCGCCGCCATCCGTTTTTTCCACTGTGCCAGTTCGGTGTCGCGGCGCTGGCGCTGCATCGACGCCGCCGTGAAGATCGCATCGCGTTGCGCTGGGGTCGGTGTCAGCGTGGCCGGCGCGCGCAGACCGAACATCCGCAACAGCGCATCGATGTATCTGGAGAATCGTCCGCGGACCGCACCGGGCAGTTCGGCGAGCCGAATCTGGTCGATCTTCCGGGTGGCGGAGGTGTCCACCAGATATTGCATGGTTCGTTTGCCAATGCGGTACACCATGCCGGGAACCGGGGCGCTCACACTGCCGGGCGCCTGGGCGGCGCGAGCGGCCGCGTCGAAGAACGCGTGGCTGGAAGGGAAACTGAAGGTTGGCTGCTGCGTCGTGATCGGCATCGCGGAGTCCCGGAAAGTTGACGTATCGGGCCAGGGCCCGGGTGCCGGGATACTGCCGCGGCCTGCGCGAGCCCGCTTTCGGAATTGGATGCGTTTCGTGCCATTGTGGACGGCAGTGCGCCGCACACGCGCAGCCGGTCAGTGGTCCGCGGAGCAGGTCAGCTCGGGAGGCTACGGAGGGGAGGGCGGCCGCCCATGGACGGACGGCCGCGGCAGCGCAGGGCCGGACGCCGCCGTGGCGGCTGCCGGCGTGGCTTTGCTAGTGGTGCTTGTCCTCGCCGATCATCGCCAGCGAGTTGTACAGCCGGACGTTCTTGCGATGCTGGCGCATCACCAGCAGCATGGTGCCGCAGACGAACATGCCGAAGGCGATGATCACGATGCCGATCGGCACGTTCAGCTTGATCAGCAGCGCGTACAGGCACAGCATCAGCAACACCGAGACGTTCTCGTTGAAGTTCTGCACCGCGATCGAATGGCCGGCCGACAGCAGCACGTGGCCGCGATGCTGCAGCAGCGCGTTCATCGGCACCACGAAGTAGCCCGACATGCCGCCCACCAGCATCAGGAACACGTAGGCGATCGCCATATACAGCGGCATCCGCATGCCGAGTATGTCGAGCGCGACATCGGGCATCGCGTCCTTGGTGTAGAAGGCCATCAGCATCACGATGGCGCCCATCGCCACGCCGAACGGCAGCACCGACAGCGACTTGCGCAGCGGGATGCGCATCGCCGCCATGATCGCGCCGACGGCCACGCCGACCGCCACCACCGCCTGCAGCAGCGCGCCCTGCGACAGGTTCAGGCCGAGCGACTTTTCCGCCCACTTCAGCACGATGAACTGCAGCGTCGCGCCGGCGCCCCAGAACAGCGTGGTGACCGCCAGCGAGATCTGGCCGAGCTTGTCCTTCCATAGCGCGGTGAAGCAGTCGGCGAACTCGGCGATCAGCTTGATCGGGTTCTTCTCCTGCTGCGGATAGCGCGCGCCGGTGTCGGGGATGAACAGGTTGAACAGCGCGGCGATCACGTAGAACAGCATGATCACCACCATCGCGGCCTCGGCCGGCGTGTCGATGCCGGTCTCGATCCACGGCAGGTCCATCGCCAGCATCAGGCTCGACACCTTGACCGAGATCAGCGCACCGCCGACCACCGTGCCGAGGATGATCGAGCCGACCGTCAGGCCCTCGATCCAGCCGTTGGCGGCCACCAGGCGCTCGGCCGGCAGCAGCTCGGTCAGGATGCCGTACTTGGCCGGCGAATACGCCGCCGCGCCGAAGCCGACCACGCCATAGGCCAGCAGCGGATGCAGTCCGAACATCATGATGGCGCAGCCGGCGATCTTGATCGTGTTGGTGATGAACATCACCTTGCCCTTGGGCATCGAATCGGCAAAGGCGCCGACGAAGGCGGCCAGCACGACATAGGACAGCACGAAGAACAGCTTGAGCAACGGAGTCATCCACTGCGGGGAGTGCAATTCGGCGAGGAGGGCAATGGCGGCGATGAGCAGAGCGTTGTCGGCCAGCGAAGAGAAGAACTGCGCGGCCATGATGGTGTAAAAACCCTTCTTCATACCTTGGACTCTGTCTCCATCGCGATTTCCTTGCGCTACTGGCGTGCCCGCGCCAACGGCCGTCGGCATCGTGCGGAGGGGGTGAACGGCGGCCGTGCCAAAAGGTCGCCCGCGCCTGGTCCGGTTCGGCGTGGCTGGGGCGTGTACGTACCTGACGGGACCCGTCATATTGAATCACTTTTGAAACATGGCCGGAACGTCCGGCTTTATATCACGAAAGTCTTTCAATTCCGAAGAAGGGAAGACCGCAAATTGACCGGGTTTGACCATTCGATGTGGAGCGGATTCCCGGGAATCGCCGAACCAATGTGGTCAAATAACGGTCTACGCCGTGCGCCTTCGGTGTGCTGCCGCGCATTGGTGCCGAACGTGGTGCCGAACGCCGTCGACGTTCCCGCGGACAGTGCCCCAGGCACCACTTCGGCACGCCCGCCCAAGCCATCGCACACCAAGGGCCGGCACGCCGCGAGGCCGCTGTGACGAACCTTCCCTGATCCCATGCCAAGACCGATTCACGCTGTCATCCATCAACCTGCCCTGGCCAACAATCTCGAGGTGGTGCGCCGCCACGCGCCGGCGTCCCGCGTCTGGGCGGTGGTCAAGGCCAACGCCTACGGTCACGGCATTCGCCGCGCCTTCGCCGGGCTGCGCGCCGCCGACGGCTTCGGCCTGCTGGACCTGAACGAGGCCGTGCTGCTGCGTGAGCTGGGCTGGCAGGGTCCGATCCTGCTGCTCGAGGGCTTCTTCCAGCCGCAGGACGTGCCGCTGCTCGAGGAATACCGGCTGACCACGGCGATCCACAACGAGGAGCAGCTGCGCATGCTGGAGGTCGCACGGCCAAAGGGCCCGCTGGGGATCCAGCTCAAGCTCAATACCGGCATGAACCGGCTCGGCTTCGCGCCGGACCAGTACCGCACCGCCTGGGAGCGCGCCCGCACGCTGTCCGGGGTGGGCAGCATCGTCCATATGACCCATTTCTCCGACGCCGACGGCGAGCGCGGCATCGCGCACCAGCTGGAGGTGTTCGACACCACCACGGCCAATCTGCCGGGCGAGGCAAGCCTGTCCAACTCGGCCGCCACGCTGTGGCATCCGGCCGCGCACCGCGCCTGGGTGCGGCCCGGCATCGTGCTGTACGGCGCCTCGCCGAGCGGCCGGCACGTCGACATCGCCGACACCGGGCTGATGCCGGCGATGTCGCTGCACAGCGAACTGATCGCGGTGCAGGAATTGCGGCCCGGCGACACGGTCGGCTACGGCTCGCTGTTCGCCGCGGACCGGCCGATGCGGATCGGCGTGGTCGCGTGCGGCTATGCCGACGGTTATCCGCGCCATGCCGCGGGCTGGGGCGACCGGCCGGCGCCGGTGCTGGTCGACGGCGTGCGCACGCATCTGGTCGGCCGCGTGTCGATGGACATGCTGTGCGTCGACCTGACGCCGTGCCCCAAGGCGCGCGTCGGTTCGCCGGTCACGCTGTGGGGCCACGGCCTGCCGATCGACGATGTCGCCGCCGCCAGCGGCACGGTCGGCTACGAGCTGATGTGCGCGCTGGCGCCGCGGGTGCCGGTGACGGTCGCGACGCTGACCGTGCCGGACGCGCCGAACGTGGCCGAGACCGCTCCGGCCAAGTAGAATCGGCGCCTCGCGGGCGCCTTGCCGCACCTGCAGCACCCTGCAGGCCTGCCGCCTGCCCTGCCTCCCGCTCCCCGGCCCCAAGGATTCCCGTTGGCAAAGACCAAGACCGCCAAGACCGTTTACACCTGTACCGAATGCGGCGGCTCCGTGCCGCGCTGGCAGGGGCAGTGCCCGCATTGCCAGCAATGGAACACGCTGGTCGAGAGCGTGCCCGAGGCGCCCTCGGCGCGGCGCTTCCAGCCGCTGGCCGCGTCGGCCACGGTGCAGCGGCTGTCGGAGATCGAGGCGTCCGACGTGCCGCGCTTCACCAGCGGCATCGAGGAATTCGACCGGGTGCTCGGCGGCGGGCTGGTGGCCGGCGGGGTGGTGCTGATCGGCGGCGACCCCGGCATCGGCAAGTCGACGCTGCTGTTGCAGGCGCTGGCGAACCTGGCGGCGAGCCGGCGCGTGCTCTATGTCAGCGGCGAGGAGTCGGGCGCGCAGATCGCGCTGCGCGCGCAGCGGCTGGGCATCGACAGCCCGAGCCTGGGCCTGCTGGCCGAGATCCAGCTGGAGAAGATCCAGGCGACGCTCGACGCCGACAAGCCCGAGGTCGCGGTGATCGACTCGATCCAGACGCTGTACTCGGAGGCGCTCAGCTCGGCGCCGGGCTCGGTGGCCCAGGTGCGCGAATGCGCGGCGCAGTTGACCCGGATCGCCAAGAGCAGCGGCACCACCATCATCCTGGTCGGCCATGTGACCAAGGAGGGCAGCCTGGCCGGGCCGCGCGTGCTCGAGCATATCGTCGACACGGTGCTGTATTTCGAGGGCGACACGCATTCTTCGCACCGGCTGATCCGCGCGTTCAAGAACCGCTTCGGCGCGGTCAACGAACTGGGCGTGTTCGCGATGACCGAGCGCGGTCTGCGCGGCATCAGCAATCCGTCGGCGCTGTTCCTGTCGCAGCATGAGCAGACCGTGTCCGGTTCCTGCGTGATGGTCACGCAGGAGGGCTCGCGTCCGCTGCTGGTCGAGATCCAGGCCCTGGTCGATGCGGCGCACGTGCCGAACCCGCGCCGCCTGGCGGTCGGCCTCGAGCAGAACCGGCTGGCGCTGCTGCTGGCCGTGCTGCACCGCCACGCGGGCATCGCCTGCTTCGACCAGGACGTGTTCCTCAATGCGGTGGGCGGGGTCAAGATCACCGAGCCGGCCGCCGACCTGGCGGTGCTGCTGTCGATCCACTCGTCGATGCGCAACAAGCCCTTGCCGCGCGGGCTGGTGGTGTTTGGCGAGGTGGGGCTGGCGGGGGAGATCCGTCCGAGCCCGCGCGGCCAGGACCGGCTGCGCGAGGCCGCCAAGCTGGGCTTCACGCAGGCGGTGATTCCCAAGGCCAACGCGCCCAAGCAGCCGATCGAGGGGCTCGAGGTGATTGCCGTCGAACGGATCGAACAGGCGATCGAACGCGTGCGCTATCTCGACGGCTGATCGCTGTCTCGCCGATCGCCAGGACTAGCGGCCAACTGCCAAGGGCCAAGGGCCAAGGGCCAAGGGCCTGGGCCTGGGCGGCGGGCGCCACCGCCCTCAACCGAACACCGAGTCCTCGCACAGCGCGCCGAGCAGCGCCGCGATCAGCACCACCGCGGACACGAACAGCCAGCGCTGCGTGCGGCGGTATTCGGGGACCTGGTCGTCCTCGACCCGCAGCGAGCGGAACAGCGCCACCACCTGCAGGCCGGCGGCGACGCCCAGCGAAACCTCGACCACCAGCGACAGCGGGTTCCACGCGCCGGGGCTCTCGAAGCTCCAGTAGCGCCAGAACGCCAGCGTAAAGGCCAGCAGCACGGAGATCGCGGTGATGAACCCCTGGCGGTAGCCGACCGGCACCACCGGAACCGCCGGCCTTGCGGAATTGGCCGCCGGGCCGCGCTGGGCGATGGGCGCCGACGGCGGCGTGGTCGTGCGAAAACGCGGGGCACGAAAATCGTTGCTGCGCACCGCGCGCAGCGCATTGCTCTTCATGGGTACGGTCCTCGATTAAATCAGGGGGGCGAACGCATGGGAACGCATGGGGTTCACAGGGCGTGCCGACGCAATGAAACGGCATTGTTGGCGCGTTCGGCGCCATGGGCAATGCCGAGGTGCCGCGCTGCGGCGATCGGCCGCAACGATGGCCCCAGCGCGTGCAGGGGTCATCGCATCGCTGCGACGCGCGTGGCGCAAAATCGGTAAGATGGCGCCTGTCCGCGATGCCCGGCACGCCCGAGCCTTGCGTGCCTCGCCGTCTATTCACGTCGTCTTATTCACGCCGTCAATTCACGCTGTATTCCTTACCGCTCTGTCGACCGCCACTCCGCCATGCAAGCGAATTCCCGCGCCTACTTCCTGCTGATCGCCATCGTCTCGTTCGGGCTGGTCGGCTACGCCCTCTACCTGCAGCACGCACAGGGCTACCAGCCGTGTCCGCTCTGCGTGATGCAGCGCTTCGCCTTCGTCGCGATCGGCCTGTTCTCGCTGCTGGCGGCGCTGGGGCAGGGCACGCGCACGCTGTGGCAAGGGCTGGCGATGCTGTCCGGCGTCGGCGGCATCGCGGTGGCGGGCTATCACATCTCGCTGCTGCTCGATCCGAAGGCGAGCTGCGGCATCGATCCGCTGGAAAACTGGGTCAACGCGCTGCCGACTGCGCGCGTGCTGCCGCAGGTCTTCTATTCGGACGGCCTGTGCACCGCGCCGCTGCCGCCGGTGTTCGGCATCTCGATTCCCGGCTGGTCGCTGATCTGGCTGGTGGTGCTGACCGGCGTGCTGGCGGTCGGACTGATCCGGCGCGAGCGCAACTACCGTTGAGCGAGCCCGCGCGGCCGCTCGACACCATTCCTGGAGAAACTGGCCGTGTTCCGTTGGTTTGAAAGGCGCATCCACAACTACCCGGATTCGCTTCCCGATACGCCCCCGCAGCACTGGATCGCATTCATCGTCGATTGCACCGCGGGCGTGCGGCGTTATCTGCTGCTGCTGGTGCTGTGCGCGATGGCGATCGGCATCTTCGAGGCGGTGCTGTTCAGCATGCTGGGCCGCCTGGTCGACTGGCTCGCCGCGGTCAAGCCGCAGGAGCTGTGGTCGACCTATTCGGACCGCCTGC
The DNA here is from genome assembly GCF_059772245.1 of Cupriavidus sp. R6-3. Taxonomy (NCBI): domain Bacteria; kingdom Pseudomonadati; phylum Pseudomonadota; class Betaproteobacteria; order Burkholderiales; family Burkholderiaceae; genus Cupriavidus; species Cupriavidus sp. R6-3. Next base: position 4,338 of record NZ_JCBAJO010000123.1, on the reverse strand, counting down.
TGCTGCTGGCCGGCATCGTGCTGGCGAGCATCGTCGTGGTCGCGGTCTGGAGCATGCTGAAGTTCCAGACGCTGTTCGGCAATTTCCCGATGCGGCTGCGCTGGAATTTCCACCGGCTGATGCTCAACCAGAGCATGGGCTTCTTCCAGGACGAGTTCGCCGGGCGCGTCACCACCAAGGTCATGCAGACCGCGCTGGCCGTGCGCGACGCGGTGATGACGGTGGCCGATATCCTCGTCTACATCGTGATCTACCTGGTGTCGGCGGCGGTGGTGCTGGCCAATTTCGACGGCTGGCTGCTGGCGCCGTTCCTGCTGTGGGTGGTCGCCTATGTCGGCGCGTCCTGGTACTTCGTGCCGCGGCTGGCGCGCGTGTCGGCGCATCAGGCCGACGCGCGCTCGGTGATGACGGGGCGCGTCACCGACGCGTACACCAATATCGCCACTGTCAAGCTGTTCTCGCACTCGCGGCGCGAGGCCAGCTACGTGCGCAGCGCGATGCAGGAGTTCATGCAGCCGGTCTATGCGCAGGGGCGGCTGATCAGCGCCTTCGAGATCGTCAACCACACGCTGATCATGATGCTGATCGTCGCCACCACGGGGCTCGCGCTGTACCTGTGGTCGGCCGGCCAGATCGGCATCGGCGCGGTGGCGGCGGCGACCGCGATGGCGATGCGCCTGAACGGCATTTCGCAATGGGCGATGTGGGAGATTGCCGAGCTGTTCGAGCATATCGGCACGGTGCGCGACGGCGTGTCGACGCTGGCGCGTCCCCGGCATATCGAGGACCGTCCCGATGCCGTACCGCTGCGGGTGCCGCACGGCGAAATCCGCTTCGAGCACGTCGGCTTCTCCTACGGCTCCGGCCGGCCGGTGTTCGACGACTTCACGCTGACGATCCGCCCCGGCGAGAAGGTCGGGCTGGTGGGCCGCTCCGGCGCGGGCAAGTCGACGCTGGTCAATCTGCTGCTGCGCTTCTATGACGTCGAATCGGGCCGCATCCTGATCGACGGCCAGGATATCGCCGGCGTGACGCAGGACAGCCTGCGCGCGCAGATCGGCATGGTCACGCAGGACACCTCGCTGCTGCACCGTTCGGTGCGCGACAACATCGTCTACGGCCGGCCCGATGCCAGCGATGCCGAGATGATTGCCGCCGCGCGGCGGGCCGAGGCCGAGGACTTCATCCACACGCTGAGCGACCGGGAAGGGCGGCGCGGCTACGACGCCCACGTCGGCGAGCGCGGCGTCAAGCTGTCGGGCGGCCAGCGCCAGCGCATCGCGATCGCGCGCGTGATGCTCAAGGACGCGCCGATCCTGCTGCTGGACGAGGCCACCAGCGCGCTCGACAGCGAGGTCGAGATCGCGATCCAGCAGAGCCTGTACCGGCTGATGGAGGGCAAGACCGTGGTGGCGATCGCGCACCGGCTGTCGACGTTGGCGGCGATGGACCGCATCGTCGTGCTCGATCGCGGCCGCATCGTCGAGCAGGGCTCGCACCGCGAGCTGCTGCAGCGCGGCGGCCTGTACAGCAGGCTGTGGGCGCACCAGAGCGGCGGCTTCCTGACGGCCGAGGAGGCGTTGCAGGAGTAAGCGGCGGGGCTGGGGGAAAGCCGCGCGGGGAGACGGCCGCCGGAGACGGCGGCGGAAACCACCGCGGGGCAGCAGCAGCGGGAAAGCGGAGGCGGGAAGCGGAGAGGGGAAGCGGAGAAGGGAAGCGGAGAAGGGAAGCGGAGAAGCGGGCCGGGAAGGGCAAGCGGCGCGAAGCCGCTCGCCCGCCCTCAGGCGATCTGCTCGATCTGCTCCTGCAGCTCCAGCCAGCGCTCTTCCAGCGTGGCCAGTTCCCCCTCGACCTCGCCCTGGCGCTTGAGCATCTCCAGCAGCCTGGCCTTGTTGGCCTCCGCGTAGCTGGCTTCGTCGGCCATGAAGCCGTCGATCTCGGTCTTGGCCTGTTGCAGCACGGCCATCCGCTTCTCGACCTTTTCCAGTTCCTTGGTCAAGGGTTTGCGCAGCTGCGCCAGCCGCTGCCGTTCGTCGGCCTCGGCGCGGCGCTGGTCGCGGCGATTCTGCGCCGGCACCGCGGCGTCGGCCCCGTTGCTTCCTTCACCGCCATGGGCTCCGTCCGAGCGATGCGCCGCGGCCGCGGCGTTGCGCTTGGCGGCGGCCTGCAGCAGCAGCCAGTCGCGATAGTCGTCGAGGTCGCCGTCGAAGGGCTGCAGGCCGCCGTCGGCCACCAGCATGAACTGGTCGGTGGTGGCGCGCAGCAGATGCCGGTCGTGCGAGACCAGGATCAGCGTGCCCTCGAATTGCGCCAGCGCCATCGTCAGCGCCTCGCGCGTATCGAGGTCCAGGTGGTTGGTCGGTTCGTCGAGCAGCAGCAGGTTCGGCTTCTGCCAGACGATCAGCGCCAGCGCGAGCCGCGCCTTCTCGCCGCCCGAGAACGGTTCGATCGGCGAGGTCGCCATGTCGCCGCGGAAATTGAAGCTGCCGAGGAAGTCGCGCAGTTCCTGCTCGCGCGTATCGGGCGCCAGCCGCGCCAGATGCTGCAGCGGCGAGTCGTGGTCGCGCAGCGTCTCCAGCTGGTGCTGGGCGAAGTAGCCGATCTGCAGGCCCTTGCCGTGGCGCAGCGTGCCGGCCAGCGCCGCCAGCGTGCCTGCCAGCGTCTTGACCAGCGTCGATTTGCCCTGGCCGTTGGCGCCCAGCAGGCCGATGCGCTGGCCGTTCTGGATCGACAGCGTCAGGCCGCGCAGGATCGTCACCGGCGGCGGACCCGCGTAGCCGCAGTTGACGGCATCGAGCACCATCATCGGATTGGGCGCGGCATCGGGCTCGCGGAATTCGAACGAGAAGCCGGCCGCGGCGTGCACCGGCGCCAAGCGCTCCATCTTCTCCAGCGCCTTGACGCGGCTCTGCGCCTGGCGGGCCTTGGTCGCCTTGGCCTTGAAGCGGGTGATGAACGATTCGAGATGCGCGATCTGCTTCTGCTGGCGCGCGTAGGCGGCCTGCTGCTGCGCCATCTGCTGCAGCCGCAGCGTCTCGAACAGGCTGTAGTTGCCGCCGTAGCGGCGCAGCTGCTGCTGCTCGATATGGACGGTGACGTTGCAGATCGCGTCGAGGAATTCGCGGTCGTGCGAGATCATCACCAGCGTGCCGGGATAGCGCGCCAGCCAGTCTTCGAGCCAGACGATCGCGTCGAGGTCCAGGTGGTTGGTCGGTTCGTCGAGCAGCAGCAGATCGGACGGGCACATCAGCGCCTGCGCCAGGTTCAGGCGCATGCGCCAGCCGCCGGAGAAGGCTGCCACCGGCTGGCCGACCTGCGCCAGCGTGAAGCCCAGGCCCAGCAGCAGCGCCTCGGCGCGCGAGGCCGCGGTGTAGCCGTCGGCGTCGGCGTAGGCCGCGTGCGCCTCGGCCTCGGCGTGGCCGTCGCCGCTGGCCTGCGCAGCCGCGATGGTCTGCTCGATCGCGCGCAGCCGGGTGTCGCCGTCGATCACGTATTCCAGCGCGCTGCGCGCCACCGCCGGCGTTTCCTGCGCGACATGGGCCACGCGCCATTGCGCCGGCACCGCGACGTCACCGCCGTCCGGATGCAATTCGCCGCGCAGCAGCGCGAACAGCGTCGATTTGCCGCTGCCGTTGGCACCGACCAGGCCGACGCGCTCGCCGGGGTTCAGTGTCACGCTGGTGTGGTCGAACAGCACCTTGGTGCCGCGCTGGAGTACTAGCTGGTCGATTCGGATCACGAGAGTCTTTTATGGAAAGTCGAGCCCGGCACGGGGCCGGGCAGGGCGCATTTTAGCCCGGGGCGGCGGGCGGCATGGTGCGAGGCTGTCGAGCGCCTGTCGCGCGGCCCTCGCCAACGTCTAGCCAACGTCTAGCCAACGTCTCGCCAGGCTCGCCGGGCTTGCCAGGCTTTCGCGCGATTGCGCCGCGATTGCCGGACCATCGGCGGCTATCGCCTCCGGCGGGTTTTCGCGCGACAATGCGCGCCCCGCCGTCGTTTCGTGGCGGTTTCGCCGTCCTTCGCCGTTTCGCTGTTCCCCAATCAAGGCATGCCCCTCGAGCCCGCTTCCACCCTTCGCCCCGCCTGGACCGCCGTCCGCAAGGATTTCGTCGAGCCGGGCACGCGCTGCGCGGGCTCGGACGTTGGCACCGGTGTCGGCGCTGGCGTCAGCGCTGGCGTCAGCGCTGGCGTCAGCGCTGGCGTCAGCGCTGGCGTCGCGTCGGCTGGCAGGAAGGGCCACGGCATCGGCTCGGGCCATGCCTATATCCTGCGCGACGCGGCCGGCCACGAGCATGCCTTCGGGCCGGATTGCGCGCTGCGGCTGCTGGGCGGCCATGG
>NZ_JCBAJO010000122.1:0-14371 GCF_059772245.1 Cupriavidus sp. R6-3 | reverse complement strand
AGGCCGCGTTCGCGTCCGTCCATCGGACAGCCATACGCCCGCCGAAACCGGCCTGTCCTACGGGGCCCTGCTCGGCGACGACCACATCGAACTGCCGCTGGCCGACGAGGTCGCGCTCAAGCCGGCCAGCGCCTATCGCGTGGTCGGCAAGGCCGCGCCGCGCGTCGATATTCCGGGCAAGGCCACCGGTGCGCTGACCTTCGTCCATGACGTGCGCGTGCCCGGCATGCTGCATGGGCGCGTGATCCGTCCCCCGTATGCGGGACGCGATGCCGGCGACTTCGTCGGCCGCAGCCTGATTTCGGTAGATCGGGACTCGATCCGCGACGTGCCGGGCGTGGTCGATGTCGTGACGATCGGCGATTTCGTCGGCGTGGTCGCGCAGCGCGAGGAGCAGGCGATCGAAGCGGCGCGCCGGCTGCGCGTGCATTGGCGCGCCGCGCCGCCATTGCCGCCGCTGGACGATCCCGAGCCCGCGCTGCGGGCCAATCCCGCCAAACGGCGCGAGCTGCGCGCGCAGGGCGATGTCGATCTTGCCCGGGAGCAGGCCGCCACCACGCTGCAGCGCAGCTATGTATGGCCCTACCAGATGCACGCGTCGATCGGGCCGTCCTGCGGTGTGGCCCACTGGCGCAACGAAGAGCGCAACGAAGAGCGCGACGATGGGCGGAACGAAGGGCACGAAGAACGGCACAACGATGCGGACGGCAGCGCGCTGACAGTCTGGTCCGGCACGCAGAACCCCCATGTGCTGCGCATCGACCTGTCGCGCCTGACCGGGCTGGACGAAAGCCGGATCGAGATCGTGCGGATGGAGGCGGCCGGCTGCTATGGCCGCAACTGCGCGGACGACGTCTGCGCCGACGCCGTGCTGCTGTCCCGCGCGGTGGGCCGGCCGGTGCGCGTGCAGCTGTCGCGCGAGCATGAACATCTGTGGGAGCCCAAGGGCGCGGCGCAGCTGATGGACGTGCAGGGCTCGCTTGGCGCCGATGGCGCGCTGCTGGGCTACGACTTCGTCAGCCGCTATCCGTCCAACGACGCGCCGACGCTGGCGCTGCTGCTGACCGGCAGGATCGACCCGGCGCCGCGGATGCTGGAAATGGGCGACCGCACCGCGGTGCCGCCCTACGACTACGCGCATACGCACATCGCCTGCGACGATACGCCGGCCATCGTCCGCGCCGCGTGGCTGCGCGGCGTATCGGCGCTGCCCAATACCTTCGCGCACGAGTCCTTTATCGACGAGCTGGCGCACGAGGCGGGCGCGGACCCGCTGGCCTTCCGGCTGCGGCATCTTGCCGACGAACGTGCGGCGGACCTGCTGCGCGCGGTCGCCAACGAAGCCGGCTGGCGCGAGGGCGAACGCGGGACACGCGGCATCCCCGCTGCCGACGGCAGGCTGCGCGGCCGCGGCATCGCCTATGCCCGCTATATCCACAGCAAGTTTCCCGGCTTCGGCGCGGCCTGGTCGGCGTGGGTCGTCGATCTGGAGGTCGAGCCCGACAGCGGCAGCATCCGCGTGCTGCGCGTGGTGGTCGGCCAGGACACCGGCATGATGGTCAACCCCGACGGCGTCCGCCATCAGGTGCATGGCAATGTTGTGCAGACCCTCAGCCGCTCGTTGAAGGAGCAGGTGCGGTTCCACGCCGACGGCGTCGCGAGCCGCGAATGGGGCAGCTATCCGCTGCTGACCTTCCCCGAGCTGCCGCCGATTTCGGTGGTGCTGATGCCGCGCCAGCACGAGGCGCCGCTTGGCGCCGGCGAGTCCGCCTCGCTGCCGGGCGCGCCGGCGCTGGCCAATGCGCTGTTCGACGCCACCGGCCTGCGGCTGCGGCGGCCGCCGTTCACGCCGGAATCGGTGCGCGCGGCGCTGGCCGAGGCCGCAGGGAAATCGTCGCCCGCGCGAATGCGGGGACCCGGTGTCTCCGCCCTTGCCGGCTGAAGCAGCGGCTGCGTTACCGCGCTCGCGGGAACGGCAGCCTTTGCGTTCGCGTTCGAGTTGGTGCTACGCCCCCGGCTCGCGCTCGTCGAACTCGCTCATCTTCTTGAGCAGATAGGTGATCGCGACGCGTTCGGCCGGGTTCAGGTCGCCGAAGGTCTGCTCGGTGATCTGGTGCGCGAAGGGAATCGTCTGGTCGATCAGCGCCAGTCCGGCGGGCGTGACGGTGACCACCACCTTGCGCCGGTCGCTGGGGTCATGCGACACCGCGATCAGCTCGCGCGCCTTCAGCCGCTCGATGATGCCGCGCACCGTGGCCTGGTCGATCGCCGTGGCGCGCACGATCTCGCTGAGCGAGCACGATTGCCGCTCCTTGACCGCGCACAGCACGACGAACTGCGCCGCGGTCAGCTGCGAATCGGGAATGGTCTGCTGGAAGATCGCGACATGCCGCTGATAGGCCCGCCGCAACAGGTGGCCGACCTGGTCGGTGAAATCGTACGAAGGGACCGGCGTCTTGTTCTTGTTGGATGACGAGGTGGACACTTTGCGTGGCGGCATCGGTAGGAGTGTTGCGCAGAGTATATCGGGCACGGCGTCGATACGGGGCCTTCGCCGCCGCTTTCCGCGCTGCCTTCGCCGGCATTTCCTGGGCTGGTTCGCGGGCGGTTCGCGTCCGATGCGCGGCCGGTCCGCGTCCAATCCGCGTCCGGTTCACGGCAATAGGCGTGCGATTTGACGGCCTGCCGGCGCGCGCGCAGTATCATGGGGCCTTCCGCACGGCGCAGCGCGCCCACATCGCTTCTATGTCAGCCGTCATCCCGGGGCATCTGGCCAGGCCCGAGCCCTCCCACATGGTCCGCTTCTACGACGAGGATTCGATCCTTCTGGCGGACGTGCGCGAGTTCGCCGACGAGGCCTTGCGCTGCGGCGGCAGTGCGATCCTGATCGCCACCGAAGAACACCTGGACGCCCTGCTGCCGCTGTTGCGCGGGCTCGGCCCCGGCCGCGACGACCGGCCGTGGTACACCGGCAATCTGGTCGCACTGCCGGCGCAGGCGACGCTGGACCGTTTCATGGTCGACGGCTGGCCGGACGAGCAGCGCTTTCTGGCAAGTGTGGGGGAGCTGGTCGCCACCGAAGCGCGGCGTGCTCCGCCGCTGCACGCTTTCGGCGAGATGGTGGCGCTACTGTGCGAGCAGGGCAGGCACGACGCTGCGCTGCGGCTAGAGGAACTGTGGAACGACCTGATCCGGCGCCACGGCTTCAAGCTGCTGTGCGCGTATCCGCATCGCGTGTTCGACAGCGACGAGCAGGCGCGGCACTTTCGCTGCGTCTGCGACGTCCACACCCACTTCTACGCCACCGCGGCCGGCAAGCCGCCGGAGATCGAGGACAACGCCCTGCGCGCCGCGGTATGGCAGCAGAAGGCGCTGGCGCTGGAGAACGAGGTCAAGCGCCTGCGCGAGGCCGAAGCCACGTTGCGCCGGCGCGAGATCGAGCTGACCGACTTTCTGGACAACGCCGCCGAGGGCGTGCACCGCGTGGCGGCGGACGGCACCATCCTGTGGGCCAACCAGGCCGAGCTGCAGATGCTCGGCTATCGCTACGACGAGTATGTGGGCCGCCCGATCACCGACTTTCACGTCGACGCCCCGGTCATCGAACACATCCTCGACAGCCTGAAGGCGGGCGAGACGCTGTACGACCAGCCGGCCAGGCTGCGCTGCAAGGACGGCAGCATCAAACCCGTGCTGATCCACTCGAACGGCTGCTTCGAGGACGGCAAGCTGCGCTATACGCGCTGCTTCACGCGCGACGCCAGCGACCGCGTCGCGCGCGAGATCGCCGAGCAGCAGCGCGAACGCCTGCTGCGCGAACTGGAGCGCGCCAGCCAGGCCAAGGACGAATTCCTGGCCATGCTGGGGCACGAGCTGCGCAATCCGCTGTCGCCGATCGTCACCGCGCTGCAACTGATGCGCATGCGCGGCTCCACCGAGACCCAGCGCGAGCGGGCCATCATCGAGCGCCAGGTCGATCATCTGGTGCGGCTGATAGACGATCTGCTCGACGTCTCGCGCATCACGCGCGGCAATATCGAACTGAAGGTCGAGACGGTGCAGCTCGTCGACGTGCTGACCAAGGCCGTCGAGATGGCAAGCCGGCTGCTGGAGCAGCGCAGCCATCGGCTGACCGTCGATGTCGACCGAACGCTGGTCTGGCAGGGCGACCCCGTGCGGCTCGCGCAGGCAGTGGCCAATCTGCTGACCAATGCCGCGCGCTATACCGATATCGGCGGCGAGATCCTGCTGTCGGCACGGCGCGACGATGAAGGCGGAGACGACATCGGCAGCGGCAGCGGCAGCGGCAGCGGCAGCGGCAGCGGCAGCGGTGAGAGCGCCGACGGCACCATCGTGATCCAGGTGCGCGACAACGGCATCGGCATCGCCGCCGAGATGCTGCCCCATCTGTTCGACCTGTTCTATCAGGGGCCGCGCAAGATCGACCGCCCGGAGGGCGGGCTCGGCATCGGCCTGGCGCTGGTCAAGAATCTGGTCGAGTTGCACGGCGGCAGCGTCACGGCGACCAGCGAAGGACCGGGTCACGGCAGCGAATTCACGATCCGGCTGCCCGCGCACGCCAGCGCCGCACTGGTCGCCGCTGCGCACCGCGAGGAACCTGCCGCCGTGGTGGCCCCCGGCGATGCGCGCCGCGTGCTGCTGGTCGACGACAACGTCGATTCGGTACAGGCGCTGGCGCAGCTGTTGACGGCCTACGGCCACCATGTGCAGGTCGCCTACGACCCGGTTTCCGCGCTGCGTATCGTCGAACGCTTCGCCCCTGATGTCGCGGTGCTCGACATCGGGCTGCCGGTGATGGACGGTTACGAGCTGGTGCGCCGGCTGCGCGAAGCGCTCGGCGAGCACCCCTGCCGCTTCGTCGCGCTGACCGGCTACGGGCAGGAGACCGACCGCGATCGCAGCAAGGCCGCCGGCTTCGGCCAGCATCTGGTCAAGCCGGTCAGCCCCGATGCGCTGCTGCGCCTGATCGAGGACACCGGCCGCTGAGACGCGGCGGCGCGCTTCCCGGCGCGCTTGCCAGCGCGCCTGTCGACTCGCTCCCTACACCGCCAGGTAGTCGCGCCGCACCGCGTCGTTGGCCGCCAGTTCCGCCATGGTGCCGTGATAGCGGATGTGGCCGTTCTCCAGCACATAGGCGCGATCGCTGACCAGTTCGGCGAAATGCAGGTTCTGCTCCGACAGCAGGATCGACATGCCCTCGCGCTTGAGCGCCAGGATCATGTTGGCCATCTGCTCGACGATCACCGGCGCCACGCCCTCGGACGGCTCGTCGAGCAGCACCAGATAGGGATTGCCCATCAGCGTGCGCGACACCGTCAGCATCTGCTGCTCGCCGCCGCTCATCTGGCCGCCCGGACGGTGCGGCATCTCGCCGAGATTGGGAAACAGCGAGAACAGCTTCTGCGGCGTCCATTCGACCGCATCGGGGCGCGGCGGCTGCTTGCCGATCTCGAGGTTCTCCATCACCGTCAGGTCGGTGAAGATGCGCCGGTCCTCGGGCACGAAGCCCATGCCCATGCGGCTGATCTGGTACGGCTTGGCACGCGCCAGGTCGCGGCCGCGGAAGCGGATGCTGCCGTGCGCGCGGTCGAGCAGCCCCATCAGCGCCTTCATCGTGGTCGACTTGCCGGCGCCGTTGCGGCCCATCAGCGCGACCACCTCGCCCCGCCGCACTTCGAGGCCGACATCGAACAGGATGTGCGCGCGGCCATAGAAGGCGTTCAGGCCGCTGACTTCCAACAGCATGTCGGCGTTCATGCCGAGCCCTCCTGCGTCTGTGCCGGGCGGCGCTGTCCCGCCTGGCTTTCGAAGGTCTTGCCGGTGCCGAAATACACCTCGCGCACCTTCGGATCGTTGCGGATCGCCTCGCCATCGCCCTCGGCGATCAGCTGCCCGCGCGCCAGCACGATCATCCGGTCCGCATAGGCGAACACGACGTCCATGCTGTGCTCGGTAAACAGCACCGACAACTGGTGCCGCACGACCAGCTGCCTGGTCAGCGCCATCAGCGCGCGGCGTTCCTCCGGCGCCATGCCGGCGGTCGGCTCATCCATCAGCAGCAGCCGGGGCCGGTTGGCCAGCGCGATCGCGAGTTCGACGCGCTTGACGTCGCCGTAGGCCAGCACGCCGCAGGCGCGCTCGGCCTGGCTCGCCATGCCGACCTGCTCGAGCAGCGCCATCGCCTCCTCCCGATGGTGCTCGCGCACCGGGCGCCACAGCTGGAACAGCTTGCGCTCGCGCGACAGGATCGCCATCTGCACGTTCTCGACCACCGTCATCGAGCCGAAGGTCGCGGCGATCTGGAAGGTCCGGCCGACGCCGAGCCGCCAGATGTCGCGCGGCCGCATGCCGGCGATCTCGTGCCCGTCGAAGCGGATCGAGCCCTGGTCCGGCTTCAGCTGGCCGTTCAGCATGTTGAAGCAGGTCGATTTGCCGGCGCCGTTCGGGCCGAGCAGCGCCAGCAGCTGGCCGGCGGGCAGGTCGAACGACACGTCGCTGACCGCCTTGACGCCGCCGAACGCCTTGCCCAGATGTCTGACTTGCAGCAGCGTCATGCCGGCTCCTTCAGCGAGGGGGATTGCCAGGACGAGGAGGACGCGCCGGCCACCCCCGCACCGCCGGCCGCCGGCTCGGCTACGGCCGGGTCCGTCTCGCGCCCGAAGCGCTTGCGCAGCGAACCGACGATGCCCGCCGGGAACAGGATCACCAGCAGCAGCATGGTCGCGCCCAGCAGCGCGCGCCAGTAATCGGTTTCGCGCGCGATGGTGTCCTGCAGCCAGGTGAACACCGACGCGCCGACCAGCGGCCCCGCCAGCGTCTGCACGCCGCCAAGCAGCACCATCACCAGGCCGTCGACCGAGCGGCCGACGCTGATCGCCTCCGGCGAGATGCTGCCCTTCGAGTAGGCGAACAGCACGCCCGCCATGCCGCAGAACAGGCCCGCGATGGCGAACGCCACCCACTGCACGCGCTTGACGTCGATGCCGATCGCCTCGGCACGCAGCGCCGAGTCGCGGCCGGCCCGCATCGCGTAGCCGAACGGGGCGAACAGCACGCGCCGCAGCGCCAGCACGCACAGGCAGCACAGCCCCATGGTCAGGTAGTAGAACGCGGTCGGTGACGACAGCCAGCCGGCTGGCCACACGCCCAGCAGCCCGTTGCTGCCGCCGGTAAAGCCGTCCCATTGATAGATGACGGACCAGACGATCTGCGCGAAGGCCAGCGTCAGCATCGCCAGATAGGTGCCCGACAGCCGCACGCAGAACCAGCCGAACACCACCGCGCCAATGCAGGCGACCAGCGGCCCCAGCAGCAGCGTGGCCTCCATCGGCAGCTGCCATTTGGTCAGCAGCAGCGCGGCGGCATACGCGCCGAGGCCAAAGTAGGCGGCATGGCCGAACGAATGCAGGCCGCCCGGCCCCATGATGAAGTGCAGGCTGGCGGCGAACAGCACAGCGATCAGGATCTCGACCAGCAGCACGGTCAGGTACGGATAGGCCTGCGCCAGCACCGGCACCAGCAGCAGCGCCGCGACGGTCAGCGCGCCGGCGAGCTTGACCGCCTTGCCGGGCGCGCGCATCGGCGCCTCCAGCTCGGCGCCATTGCGCGACGGCGCCTGCGGCTTGCCCAGCAGTCCCCATGGCCGCACCACCAGGATCACCGCCATCACCAGGAACTCGACCACCAGTGTCATCTTGGTCAGCGCGATCTCGACGCCGCCAAACGACACCGTGCCGAGCGCGATGCACAGCGCCTTGATCTCGGCGATCAGCAGCGCCGCGAGGAAGGCACCGGGAATCGAGCCCATGCCGCCGACCACGACGACGACGAAGGCGTTGCCGATCGTCTCCAGATCCAGTGCCAGGTTGGCCGGGACACGCGGACCCTGCAGCGCGCCGGCCAGTCCGGCAAGGAAGCAGCCCAGCGCGAACACGCCGGTGAACAGCCAGGCCTGATTGATGCCGAGGGCGCCGACCATCTCGCGATCCTGCGTCGCCGCGCGCAGCAGCGTGCCCCAGCGCGTGCGCGTCAGCAGCAGCCACAGCAGGCCGAGCACCAGCGGGCCGATCGCGATCAGCACCAGGTCGTATTGCGGGAAGCGCTGGCCCAGTATCTCCACCGCGCCGCTCAGGCCCGGGGCGCGCGGGCCGAACAGGTCTTCCGGTCCCCAGACGAACAGCGCCGCATCCTTGATCACCAGCACCAGCGCGAAGGTCGCCAGCAGCTGGAACAGCTCCGGCGCCTGATAGATGCGCCGCAGGATCACGCATTCGACCAGCGCGCCGATCGCGGCGACCAGCAGCGCCGACACCAGCACGCCGCCCCAGAAACCGGCGGCGGTTTCGCCGATGCGGCTGACCACCGTGTACGACAGATAGATGCCCAGCATGAAGAACGAGCCGTGCGCGAAATTGACGATGCGCGTGACGCCGAAGATCAGCGACAGCCCGGCGGCCACCAGGAACATCGTCGAGGCTTCGGCCAGGCCGTTCAGCAGCTGGACCAGCAAGCTTGTCAGTGTCATGTGTCGACTCCAGCCGGGACGCGCCGGCCTTATTGCATTGGCCTTACTGCATTGGCCTTATTTGCACCGGCCTGTTGCATCGGCCCGATTGCGTCGGCGTGGTTGCATCGCCGTTATTGCGCCGGCCGCATCGCCTTCACTTCGGCGTCGCTCGGCTGGACCTTGGCGCCGTCCACATAGACGAACGAGGTCATCACGCCCTTGCCGTCGCGCACGCCGGTGCGGCCGACGTAGGCGCCCATCGTCGATTGATGGTCCTGCGGACGGTAGACGATCTGCCCCATCGGCGTGTCGACGCGCAGGCCGGAGAACGCGGCGGCCAGCTTGTCGCTGTCGGTGGTGCCGGCCTTCTGCAGCCCGGCCGCGATCGACTTGACCGCGGCGTAGCCGACCACCGAGCCGACGCGCGGCGTGTCGTTGAACTTCTTGCGGTAGGCCTCGACGAACTTCTTGTTCTCGGGCGTATCGATCGCGTACCACGGGTAGCCGGTGACCACCCAGTTCTTCGGCGCCTCGCCGCGCAGCGGATCGAGGTATTCGGGCTCGCCGGTCAGCAGCGACACGACCTCGCGCCCCTCGAACAGGCCGCGCGTATTGCCCTCGCGCACGAACTTGCCGAGGTCGGCGGCGAACAGCACGTTGAAGATCGCATCGGGCTTGGCGTCCGCCAGCGCCTGCACTACCGAGCCGGCGTCGACCTTGCCCAGCGGCGGCGCCTGCTCGGCAACGAACTCGACATCGGGCTGCGCCTGCTTCAGCAGCTTCTTGAAGGTCGCGACCGCCGACTGGCCGTACTCGTAATTCGGATAGACGATGGCCCAGCGCTTCTTCTTCAGCTTGGCCGCCTCGGGCACCAGCATCGCGACCTGCATATAGGTCGACGGGCGCAGCCGGTAGGTGTACTGGTTGCCGTTCTGCCAGACGATCTTGTCGGTCAGCGGCTCGGCGGCGAGGAAGAACACGCGCCGCTGCTTGGCGTAGTCGGTCAGCGCCAATCCGGTGTTGGACAGGAAGCCGCCGAACAGCAGCGCCACGCGCTCGCGCGCCACCAGTTCCTCGGCCACCCGCACCGAGTCGCCGGGATTGCCGTTATCGTCGCGCGATACCACCTCCAGCTTCTTGCCGAGCACCCCGCCCGCCGCATTGACCTCGTCCACCGCCATTTCCCAGCCGCGCTTGTACGGCTCGAGGAACGCCGGCTGCGCCTTGTAGCTGTTGATCTCGCCGATCTTGATGGTGTTCTGCGCCAGCGCCGCGGCGCTGCCGAGCAGCGCCGACACGGTGACTGCCATGGCAGCGGTGGCGCGGCGCAGTCGTCGTTGGGGGCGGATTCGGTTGTGCATCGTTCTTCCTTTGCTGAAGCGAGTCGCCGGTTGGCGGAGATGGACGGTGGAACGGCAAGGCGCGCCGGCGCAGGCCCGGCACAGGGACGGCACAGCGCTGGTGCGTGGCGCCCCGCCCGGGCGGTGCGCCGCGCACTGTTTTCATTCAGGATTCACTACATAAATCGCAGCGGCCGGTTTGACGCAAGGAACGGGCCAGCGGCTGCCCACGCCGAACCGTGCAAGCATGCCACGGCAAGCGGCTTCGCGCTCGTTCCGCGGCGGATACGTCCGGCCGCGGCGCGGCGTGGTGCTTCCGGGCCCCGCCATTGATGTAGTGTTTACCGAATGGACGTTCAGTATGTACTACATCAAAGCGGGTGGAAATCAGGGTGTTCACGGGAATGGCACCGGCGGGGAGGCGGTGCGGCGCGGGAGATCGGCGAACAAGGCAGGCAACGACGCAGTCGGCGAGGAAGGGCAGGAAAGCGGCGCGGCAATCAAGCCCTCTGCGAAAAGCCGGGCGGGATCAGCCCCTTGCGCGCAGCAGATCGACATAGGCGGTCGGCACCAGCCGGCTGGCGTCGATGCCCAGCTTGCCCAGCAGCGCGTGCGCCTCGGCCACGCCGTGCTCGGGCGCTTCGCCGTCGCGCAGCACCACCTCCAGTTCGAGGAAGTCCCCCAGTCCCTCGACGCGGTCCAGATGCACGCGGGTGCGGCCGATCAGGTAGAGGATGCGGGCCTTGCGCACGCGCCCGGCCTCACCGTAGGCGGCCGACAGCGCGGCGCGCAGCTGGTCCGGCTCGGCGGTCGGCACGATCTGGTAGTGGCTGGGCTTGGGACCGCTGTCGTCGGCGCGGCGATAGAAGATCAGCTCGCCCCGTCCCGACGGAAACGCGCGCAGCTTGAGGCGGCCGTTGCCGCAATGGAAGAAGGTGTCGTCCTGTTGCAGCAGCTCGGGACCGTGATCGGCCAGTTCGGCCGCGAGGGGCGCCAGGGCGTCGCGGTCGTCGACGCGGGCCTTGATTTCGATATTGGTCGGCATGGGGCGACGATGGTAGCACGCGTGCCCCCCGTGCCCAGCCCGGCCCGCCTCGCGCGCTCAGGCATTCGCGGCCTGCCCGATGGCCAGCGCCAGCGCGTCTTCCAGCCGGTCGTTGCCCCAGAACATCTGCTCGCCGACGAAGAAGGTCGGCGCGCCGAAGATACCGCGGTGCAGCGCCCGTTCGGTCTGCGCGCGCAGCGCCTCCTTGTTCTGCCGCAGCACCGCGGCGGACAGCAGCGCGTCGGCCGGCAAACCCAGCTCGGCCAGGGCCTCGCCGACCGCCTCGGGATTGTCGATATCGCGGTCTTCGGCGAAATTCATCCGCATGATGCGGCGGCAATAGGCGCCGATCCAAGGCTCCTCGGCGCCGAGCAGCGCCACGCGCATCGGCAGCAGCGCGCGGCGCGGGAACTGGCTCGGCTGCCGCCATGGCAGGCCGTATTTGGCGCACTGGCGGGCGGTGTCGATCATCGCGTAGGCGCCCTTGGCGCGCTGCACCACGAAGGGCGAGCCTTCCCAGCCATGTGCGGCGAACACCGGGCCGAGCAGGAAGGGCTTCCACGCCAGCGCGACGCCGTGCCGGGCGGCCAGCGGCTCGATACGCATCGCACTCAGGTAGCTGTAGTTGCTGCCGAACTCGAACCAGAACTCCAGGGCGGGTGGGGGCGCGGCCGACATCGTGTCTCCTCGTGGGGCGCTGCAGCGACGCCACGATGATCGCGCGGAGTCCCGGTGCCGCTCAAGCGCGGCCTCGGCATGGCCAGCATGCCGGCGCGGCATGCGGCGGCGCACAAGCGGCGCACGAGCGGGGCACAAGCAGGGCACAAGCAGGGCACAAGCGGAACAGAAGCGGGCGCCGACTGTGACACGGCCGCCGCCCGGAGTGTCGTCCGTTTCCTACAGGCAATTCAGCCCGGGGCCGAATCGACGCCGCGCCGGCGGGGCCTAAGCTGGACGCATCAGGCGGCAACCACGCCGCTCAGGAGATCATCATGTGGAAGCTGATAGCGACGCTCGTTGCGGCGGGCGCGATGACCATCTCGATGCAGGGCTGTACGCTGGGCGGCGCGGTTGCCGGCGGCGCAATCGGCCACGAGGTCAGTGACGGCAGCCCGTGGGGCACCATCGGCGGCGCAGCGGTGGGCGGCTATATCGGCCACGAGCTCGGCAAGGACTGACAGCCTGGCCGGCGCACACCGGCGCGTCACCGGCGCATCACCGGCGCATGACTGGCATATGACCCGCGCCTGATCGGCGCTGGCGGGCCGCCCTGCCTTCGCGCGGCGGCCTGATTCACCCTCGCTGGCCGTCGATGGTCGGCGACCCCTTCGATGGCTAGCGATCCCGCGACGGCCACCACCGACCGCTCGGCGGCCATCGAACCCTAAACGGCAACGGTTCAATAACGCGGCCGTTCCGCGCTGCGCGCCACCACCGCATTCCCGGCGATCAATTCGCCCAGCAGCGCCAGCGAGGCGCGTCCGCTGGTGCGGTACGGATCGAACTCCGCCCGCGGGAAATACTTCAGCAGCGTCGCGGTATTGATGCGGCAGGTATCGACCAGCCCCATCGCCCAGCCGGCGAATTCCCGCTCGGCGATTTCCTCGTAGTGCAGCAGCACCACGTCCTCGTGCCGCGGGTCCTGTGCGATCCGGTGATAGAGCGCCGACACCTCGGCGCGCGCGCCCTCCAGGGCCTGCAGGAACACGCCGTTGCCGTAGCACAGCACCCCGGTGATGCCTTGCGGCGGATTGCGCTCGATGCTGGTGGCGACGATGGTATCGACCAGATCCTCGTCGGCGGGCTGGCGGGCGCGGCTCGCGTAAAGCAGACGAACAAGCATGATGGCCTCCTTCAGCCGCGGTTCAGATTGAGCAGGGTCAGGAATTCGCGCCGCAGGCTGTCGTTCTTCAGGAAGGAGCCGCGCATCACGCTGTTGGTCATCTTGGCGTCGGTATCGCGCACGCCGCGCCAGTGCATGCAGAAGTGCTCAGCCTCCATCACGATGGCCAGGCCGTCCGGATTCATCTTCTGCTGCAGCAGGTCCGCCATCTGGCTGACTGCTTCTTCCTGGATCTGCGGCCGGCACATGATCCATTCGGCCAGCCGCGCATATTTGGACAGGCCGATCAGGTTCGAGTGCTGGTTCGGCATGACGCCCACCCACAGCTTGCCGATGATCGGACACAGGTGGTGCGAACACGCGCTGCGCACGCGGATCGGACCGACGATCATCAGTTCGCTGAGCTGCTCGACATTGGGAAATTCCGTCACGCTCGGCGCATGCACATAGCGGCCGGCGAAGATCTCCTTCAGGTACATCTTGGCGACGCGGCGCGCGGTCTCCTGCGTGTTGTGATCGTTGTCGATATCGATCACCAGGCTGCGCAGCACGTCGGCCAGCCGGTTCTCGACCTCCTTCGACAACTGGTCGAGCTCGCCCGGCTCGATGAAGCGCGAGATATTGTCGTTGGCGTGGAAGCGCTGGCGCGCGGCGAGAAGCCGGGCGCGGATGCGCTCCGACACCGGTTGCTCGACGACGTGGCCGCGCGCGTCGGCCACGACGGGCGTCGAGGCGCCGGCTGCTTGCCGTTTCGGAGCGGAATCGCTGGTGGTCATGCCGTTTCCCGAGTTGAAGGACATTGGCCCGACTATAGGGGGACGGCACAGTGGCGGCAAGCGCAGGGACGAACCTGGCGCTGCCTGGCGAAATCGGCGCCCGCAATGGCCCGGCGGCGTCAGGCCTCGCCGGCCGCTGCCGCGATGTCCCGCGCGGCCTGCGCGAACAGGGTCGCGGGCGGCACGAACAGCCCGCGGCCGAGCAGACCCCGTTCCCCGGCGGCATCGATCATGGCGATTGCGGTCAGCGGCTCGCAACCCGCGGCGACGCGTGCGGCATCGAGGCCCACGGCCAGCCCTTGCGGCGCCAGGCCCGGATGCCGGCCCGCCAGCAGGGTTCCGGACCGCTTGCGCCAGTCGGCCGGCAACCATGGCGCCAGCACGGTGGCGATCTCCGGCGCTCCGGTCAATGCCTGCCCGCCACAGCCCAACACATCGATGACGCCGCTGTCGCCGATTACCGGCGAGGCGGTGGCCGCGGCCGCCGATGCGTTCAGCGGCGGCCCGACCGGTGCGGCGGCAGCCGCGGTATGCCATCGATGCGGCTGGCCGGCCAGCCGGATGCCAGCCTGCTGCCCATTGCCGGCCAGCGCCACGACGAGGGTCGACGCCGCGTCGCGGCCGCCATCGGCGGCGCGTTCGAGCATCAGGTGGCAGGCCGCCATCCAGAGCGTCAGAAAAAACAGCGGCGTCTGGCGCAGCATCTGCGCCACTGCGTACGCGTCTGCTTCGCCGGTGGCGTCGGCCGCCACGTCGGGAAGGGTGTCCAGCGCCGGGATCAGCCGCTCGCACAGGGCCGCGTTGGCCACGACGGTACGCGCATGCAGATCGTCGCCACCG
>NZ_JCBAJO010000121.1:0-14596 GCF_059772245.1 Cupriavidus sp. R6-3 | reverse complement strand
GACCAGCCCTTGCACGAAGCGCCGGCGGGACAGATGAGGCGGCAGGGCCAGGGTGGTTGGGGCGCTACGGGGCATGGAGGCGGTCCTTGTGGTCTATCGGCGATCGGCGTCTGTGATCGGCGTCTGTGATCGGCGTCTGTGATCGGCGTCTGTGATCGGCGTCTGTGATCGGCGTCCGTGATCGGCGTCGACCACCCGCGTCGCCGATCGTACGATCGGCGTCGGAGACGCTTCAATCGGTGATCGTCAATCGCAAATGGCCTCGGCAGGATAAGGACCGGGCAGTAACCAACCAATTACCCCGACATTACATTCCGGTAAGGTTGGCGTCATGTTGGGCCGCCTCGCCCTACACTATCGCGACGGTTGCGCCAGGCGCCGATGGCCGGCGGCGCGCGCAGGGCACAGCCCACAGCGGGGCGCGGAAAACAGGAAGCCGAAGCCCGACGCGCGGCACAGGAAGCGGGAAGTGGGAAGCGGGAAGTGGGAAGCGGCAAGCGGGAAGCGGGAAGCGGGAAGCGGGAAGCGGGAAGCGGGAAGCGGGAAGCGGGAAGCGGGAAGCAGAGAGTAGCAAGCAGGAAGCGCCGATGAAATTGCTGGTAGTCGAAGACGAGGCCAAGACCGGGGAATACCTGCGGCAGGGGCTGACCGAGGCGGGGTTCGTGGTGGACCTCGCCGCCAACGGCCTGGATGGCCAGCATCTGGCCATGACCGAGCCGTACGACCTGATCGTGCTCGACGTGATGCTGCCCGACGTCGACGGCTGGCGCATCGTGCAGACGCTGCGGGCCGCCGACAACCGGGTCCCGGTGCTGTTCCTGACGGCGCGCGACAGCGTGGCCGATCGCGTCAAGGGCCTGGAGCTCGGCGCCGACGACTATCTGGTCAAACCCTTTGCCTTTGCCGAGCTGCTGGCGCGCGTCCGCACGCTGCTGCGCCGGGGCGCCACGCAAGTAGCGCTGGACCGCATCCAGATCGCCGACCTGGTGCTCGACCTGGCCCGCCGCCGCGCCACCCGCGCCGGCCGCCGCATCGTGCTGACCAACAAGGAATTCTCGCTGCTCGAACTGCTGGCGCGCCGGCGGGGCGAGGTGCTGCCGCGCTCGCTGATCGCCTCGCAGGTCTGGGACATGAACTTCGACAGCGACAGCAATGTGATCGACGTCGCCATCCGCCGGCTGCGCGCCAAGATCGACGACGACTTCGACATCAAGCTGATCCAGACGGTGCGCGGCATGGGCTACGTGCTCGAGAACCCGGAGGACGGCGACTGATGCCGCGCCTCTCGCTGACGGCCCGGCTGACCGCGTTGTTCTCGCTGACCTCCGCCTGCGTGCTGCTGGGCCTGGGGTGGCTGATCTTCTGGGCGATGGACCGGCACTTCGCCGATCAGGACTACGCGCTGCTCGGAGACAATCTGCGGATGGTCGAACGGATCGTGGCGACGGGCCCGTCCGACGGCATCGCGGCGCGGCTGGCCGACGCGCAGAAGCACCACGGCGGCCTGCTGATCCATGTGCAAGGCAAGCGAGGCGAGCCGCTGTTTGCGAGCCCCGGCTTCGATTTCGGCGCGGCGCTCGAGGCGGCGGCGCGGACGGATGCGGGGGCGCGCCTCGATGCGGACGGCGCGGCCGGTGCGAACGCTGCGGACGGTGCCGATGGCGCGGACGGCTCGCAGGGCAATGGGCTCGAATGGCGGCAGAACGGCCAGCTGTATCGCGGCATGGTCCGCACGGTGCGCGATCCGGGCACGGGCGAGCCGCTGCGCATGCTGGTCGGCATGGACACAGAGATCCACGATCACTTCATTCACGCGTTCCGCCAGTCGCTGGTGTTCTATATCGCGCTGGCCGCGCTGGCCAGCGGCGTGCTCGGCTGGTGGGCGGCGCGCCGCGGGCTGTCGCCGCTGCGCACGATGGCCTCGCGCGCGCAGACCGTGACGGGCAGCAAGCTGTACGAGCGGATGCCCGTCGAAGCGGTGCCGGTCGAAATGGCGGACCTGGCGGCGAACCTGAACGCGATGCTGGCGCGGCTGCAGGACGATTTCCGCCGGCTGTCCGAATTCTCGTCCGACCTGGCGCACGAGCTGCGCACGCCGATCACCAACCTGATGACGCAGACCCAGGTCGCGCTGTCGCAGCCACGCGATGCCGGCAATTACCGCGACATCCTGGCGTCGAACGCCGAGGAACTGCAGCGCCTCGCCCGCATGGTGTCCGACATGCTGTACCTGGCCAAGATGGAACACGGGCTCGATCTGCCGAACACCGAGGCGATCCGCATCGCCGACGAGGTGCGCGCGCTGTTCGACTTCTACGAGGCGCTGGCCGAGGACAAGGCGGTGCGACTGGATCTGCGGGGCGACGGCCGCATCCAGGGCGACCGGCTGATGCTGCGGCGGGCGCTGAGCAATCTGATTTCGAATGCGCTGCGCTATACGCCGCCGGGCGGCACGATCGTCGTCGACGTGGTCAGTGTCGGCCAACACGTCGAGGTCGCGGTGGAGAACGACGGCGCCGGGATCGACCCGAGCCTGCTGCCCTCGATCTTCGACCGCTTCTCGCGTGGGGACAAGTCGCGCACGAGGCCGGAATCGGACAGCGTGGGATTGGGACTGTCGATCACCAGGGCCATCATGCTGGCGCACGGCGGGGATATCGCGGTGCGGTCCGAGCGGGGGAAGACGCGGTTTGCGTTGCGGTTTCCGAAGCGGATGGAGTGATGGGCCGAGGACTGACCGAGGACTGACCGAGGGCTGACCGAGGACTGACCGAGGGCTGACCGAGGACTGACCGAGGACTGACCGAGGACTGACCGCCGCGGACCAGCTGACGGGCAAAGAAAAAGGGCGCTGCGGCCGGTGCCGCAGCGCCCTTTTTGCTGAGGGCAACGCCTTGCCGATTCCCTTATTCCACCGTCACCGACTTCGCCAGATTGCGCGGCTTGTCGACGTCGGTACCACGCGCGCACGCGGTGTGATACGCCAGCAATTGCAGCGGCACCACATGCAGGATCGGCGACAGGTCGCCGTAGTGCTCGGGCAGGCGGATCACCTGGATGCCGTCGGTCGACGTGATGTGCGTGTCCGCATCGGCGAACACATAGAGCCGGCCACCGCGGGCACGCACTTCCTGGATGTTCGACTTCAGCTTTTCCAGCAGCGCGTCGTTCGGCGCCACCGTGACCACCGGCATCGCCTCGGTCACCAGCGCCAGCGGCCCGTGCTTGAGCTCGCCGGCCGGATAGGCCTCGGCGTGGATGTACGAGATTTCCTTCAGCTTCAGCGCGCCTTCCAGCGCGATGGGATAGTGCAGGCCGCGGCCGAGGAACAGCGCGTTCTCGCGGCGGGCGAAGTCCTCCGACCAGGCGATGATCTGCGGCTCCAGCGCCAGCACGCCGTGCAGCGCGGCCGGCAGGTGGCGCAGGTTCGCCAGCGCCCTGGCCTGGCTTTCCTCCGACAGCGTGCCGCGCAGCTTGGCCAGCGCCAGCGTCAGCATGTACAGCGCGGCCAGCTGCGTGGTGAAGGCCTTGGTCGAGGCGACGCCGATCTCGGTGCCCGCGCGCGTGATGAAGCGCAGCTCGGTTTCGCGGACCATCGCGCTGCTGGCGACGTTGCAGATGCACAGCGTGTGCTCGTGGCCCAGGCCCTTGGCATGGCGCAGCGCGGCCAGCGTGTCGGCGGTCTCGCCCGATTGCGAGATCACGACCACCAGCTGGCGCGGATTGGGTACCGTTTCGCGGTAGCGGTATTCGCTGGCGACCTCGACCTGGGTCGGGATGCGGGCGATCGCTTCGAGCCAGTACTTGGCGGTGCAGCCCGAGTAATAGCTGGTGCCGCAGGCCAGGATCAGCACGCTGTCGATATTGGCGAACACCTGCGCGGCGCGTTCGCCGAACTGGCTCGGCTCGATGCTTTCGATGCCCTCGAGCGTGTCGGCCAGCGCGCGCGGCTGCTCGAAGATTTCCTTCTGCATGAAATGCCGGTACGGGCCGAGATCGACGGCCGCCGCATGGGCTTCGACCACGCGCACTTCGCGCTCGACCGGCTCGTCGTTGACGTCGTGGATCGTGATCGCGTCGCGGCGCACCTCGACCACGTCGCCCTCTTCCAGATAGATCACGCGGTTGGCGGTGCCGGCGACGGCCAGCGCGTCGGAGGCGAGGAAGGCCTCGCCTTCGCCGAGCGCAGCGACCAGCGGCGAGCCGGCGCGCGCGCCGACGACGCAGTCGGGCTGGTCCTTGGCGACCACGGCGATCGCATAGGCGCCGTGCAGGCGCTTGGTGATCGCCCGCACCGAGGCGAACAGGTCGCCGCGCGTGGCGCTGCTCGGATAGGTGTAGGCCTGATGCACCAGATGGGCGACCACTTCGGTATCGGTCTGCGAATCGAAGCCGTAGCCGGCGGCGCGCAGTTCGTCGCGCAGCGGCTCGTAGTTTTCGATGATGCCGTTGTGCACCAGCGCGATGGTCTCGCCGGAGAAGTGCGGGTGGGCGTTGATGGTGTCGGGCTTGCCGTGCGTGGCCCAGCGCGTGTGGGCCACGCCGATCGTGCCGGACAGGCCGGAGCCGCGCGTCTGCTCGTCCAGGTCCGCCACCCGCGACACGGTGCGGGCGCGCTCGAGCGTGTCCTCGCGGACCACTGCCACGCCGCACGAGTCATAGCCGCGGTATTCCAGGCGGCGCAGGCCTTCGATCAGAACCGGAACGATATTGCGCGTCGAAACCGCGCCGACGATGCCACACATGTTGCTCTCCCTGGGTGCCGCGGCTCGTGACCGCCTGCGTTGATGCTTTGTTCGATGTCCTGGCTGGCGGGCGCTTGTGCCGCCCGCCCCGGGCCTTGCGCGCCGGCCAGCGCGGTGCGCCTATCTTACTTCGTGCCCTGCCTGGGCTGCTTGACGGGCCGCTGCCAGCTGGGGATGGTCATCTGCTTGGCGCGCGACAGCGTCAGCTGGTCGGCTGGCGCTTCCTTGGTCAGCGTGGTGCCGGCGCCCAGCGTCGCGCCTCGGCGTACCGTGACGGGCGCGACCAGCTGCGAGTCCGAGCCGATGAAGACGTCGTCCTCGATCACCGTGCGGTGCTTGTTGACGCCGTCGTAGTTGCAGGTGATGGTGCCGGCGCCGATGTTGACGCGCGAGCCGACCGTGGCGTCGCCGACGTAGGCCAGGTGGTTGGCCTTGCTGTGCGCGGCGATCTGGCTGTTCTTGACCTCGACGAAGTTGCCGATATGGACGTCCTCGCCCAGTTCGGTGCCGGGACGCAGCCGGGCATAGGGCCCGATCCGGCCGTCCGCGCCGACCTGCGCCTGCTCCAGATGGCAGAAGGCCAGCACGCGTGCCCCGGAACCGATGCGGCTATCCCGGATCACACAGTGAGGACCGATCTGCACGCCGTCTTCCAGGTGAACCCGTCCCTCGAACACGCATCCCACGTCGATCGTGACGTCTCGGCCACATGTCAGTTCGCCCCGGATATCGATCCGGGCCGGGTCGAGCACGGTCACGCCGGCTTCCAGCAGGCGCATCGCCTGGTTGCGCTGGTGCAGGCGTTCGAGTTCGGCCAGTTGCACCTTGCTGTTGACGCCCAGCGTCTCCCACAGCGCGCCCGGCTGGGCGGACACGACCTCGACGCCATCGGCGACCGCGCGCTCGACGGTATCGGTGAGGTAGTACTCACCTTGCGCGTTATCGTTGCGCAGCGTGGACAGCCACTCGGTCAGCTTCGCGGTCGGGCAGACCACGATGCCGGTATTGATCTCGCGGATCGCGCGCTCGGCTTCGCTGGCGTCCTTCTGCTCGACGATGCGGGCGATGCTGCCGGCGGCGTCGCGCACGATACGGCCGTAGCCGGTCGGATCGTCCATCTCGACGGTCAGGATGCCGAAGCGGTCCTGCCCGGCGGCTTCCACCAGACGGGCCAGCGTGTCGGCCCGGGTCAGCGGCACGTCGCCGTACAGCACCAGCGTCGGCTGGGCCGGATCGACCAGCGGCAGCGCCTGCATCACCGCATGGCCGGTTCCGAGCTGTTGGGCCTGCAGCGCGAAGGCGACATCGGGCGCGGCGACCGCGGCCTGTACCCGCTCGGCGCCATGGCCCACGACCACCACCAGCCGCGTCGGCGACAGCGTACGCGCGGTATCGATCACATGAGCAAGCAGCGGCCGGCCGGCCAGCGGATGCAGCACCTTCGGCAAATCGGAATGCATCCGTTTGCCCATGCCGGCGGCGAGAATGACGATGTTCACGAGGAGGTTCCTAAGTGAGTGCGCCCGAATTGACATCCGGATCGGAAAGACGCGCGACCAGCCCCGACGTGACAGCCGGGCGCTGGCGCAACTGGCGGACGGTGGGCCGTTCATCGGCCTCATCCCGCCATGGACGGAGCCATGCGGAAGCCGTCGCCGGCACCCCGCCATCGTCCGCAAACCGTTGCCAGACCTTGCCTGGCGGGCGGCGGAGAGCTGCCGTTGGCGCGTCCGGCGATTCTAGCATGGGGGGTATCCGCCGCTTGACGGCTGTTGCGCAAATTCACAATGTGCGGTGGCGCGAACTGATCGCGGCGGGGATGCTGGTATTGCTGACCGCCTGCAATGCGATGAAGCTCGGCTACCAGCAGGGCGACCACCTGGCCTACTGGTGGATCGACAACTATGTCGACGTCACCGACGACCAGGAGCCGCAGACCCGGGATGCGATCGCCCGCTTCTTCGCCTGGCACCGGCGCGAGCAGCTGCCCGAGATCGCGGCGTTGCTGCAACGCGCCAAGAGCGAGGTGCAAGGGCCGGTGACCGAGGCCCAGCTGGAGCGCGTGCGCGACGATACGCAACGGATGGCCCGCGTCGCCTTCGACCATGCGATCCCGGATGTCGCCGATCTGCTGTTGACACTGACGCCGGACCAGATCAAGCGGATGGAGCGCAAGTTCGCCGACGGCAACGAGAAGTACCGCAGGAAATTCCTGCGCGGCAGCCCCGACGATCGCCTCGAGGCCCGTTACGACAAGGTGATGGAGTGGGCCACGCTGATCTACGGGCGCTTCTCGCGCGAGCAGCAGGACGCGATCCGCGCCGCGCTCCGCCCGGTGGTCGACAACGCCGAGTCGCGCTTCGGCGAACGGGTGAAACGCCAGCAGGCCTGGATGGCGCTGGTCCGGCAGGTCCAGGCGGAACACCCGCCCAAGGCCCGCGTGATCGCGCTGCTGCAGCGCTTCGGCGACCAGTGGCAGGCGCCGCCGACGCGCGAGCGCCGCGTCAGCTACCAGGCCAATACCGAGGCCGGACTGACGGTGGCGGCGCAGATCGCCAACATGACCACGCCGGAGCAGAAGCGCCACGCGGTCGAGCGCTTCCAGAAGTGGATCGAGGATACGCAGTCGCTGATGCGCGAGGCGCCGCGGCAGCCGGCCACGGTGCCGTCGCGCGCGGCCAACTGAGGCGGCGCCGAAGGAAAGCCGTAGGAAAGCCGTAGGAAAGCCGAAGGAGGGCCGAAGGAGAGCGGAAGGCGGGCTCAGAGAGAGCCCGCAGGAGCGCCGAAGGCGCGCTGAACGAACCGGTGCTCGAGCGCCGAAGCCTGAACGAACCGGTGCCGAGTCCCCGAGGCCTTATTCCGCCGCCGACGCGGCCGCCGCAGTGGCGGCCACCGCCGCGCCCTCGGCCTGCGCGCCCCGCCCCCCCGGCCTCTCGAAACGGACGAATTCCATCCGGTTCTCGGCGCTGCCGCCGGCGAACACCAGCGGCTGCTGCGAGAAGGTCGAGTCGCCGAACAGCGAGGCCTCGTCGACCTTGGCCAGCCCGGTCGCCAGGCCGTTGAAGTCGAACAGCTCGGTATCGGCCAGGTGCGACGGCACCACGTTCTTCAGCGCCGAGAAGATATTGTCGATGCGGCCCGGATTCTGCCGCTCCCACTCGAGCAGCATTTCCTTGACCTTCTTGCGCTGCAGGTTCTCCTGCGAGCCGCACAGATTGCAGGGGATGATCGGGAATTCCATCGCGCGCGCATAGGCGGCAATGTCCTTCTCCGAGCAATAGGCCAGCGGGCGGATCACGATGTGCTGGCCGTCGTCGGTGGCCAGCTTCGGCGGCATCGCCTTCATCTTGCCGCCGAAGAACATGTTCAGGAAGAAGGTCTGGACGATGTCGTCGCGATGGTGGCCCAGCGCGATCTTGTTGGCGCCCAGCTCCTTCGCGGTCCGGTAGATCACGCCCCGGCGCAGCCGCGAACACAGCGAGCAGGTGGTCTTGCCCTCCGGCACCTTCTCCTTGACGATCGAATAGGTGTCGGCCTCGACGATCACGTACTGCACGCCGATATTGTCGAGGTAGCGCGGCAGCACGTCCTCGGGGAAGCCCGGCTGCTTCTGATCGAGATTCATCGCGATCAGCTTGAAGTCGATCGGCGCGCGCTTCTGCAGCGCCATCAGCACCGACAGCATCGTGTACGAGTCCTTGCCGCCCGACAGGCAGACCAGCACCGTATCGCCGTCCTCGATCATCTTGAAGTCGCCGATCGCGCGGCCGGTCTGCGACTGCAGATAGGTCTCGAGGCGGTAGAAGTTCCTGGAGTGGGTGGTTTCGGTCATGGCGGGAGGGAAGGCAACGGGCGGGGCGCCGTTCTGGCGCAATCGAGCCGGGTATTTTAGCGGAGCGCCCCGACGGCTGCATCGAGTGCCGGGGGCATCACGAAGACGCGCGACCCGGCGGCAAGCCTGGCGCCCGGCTCGACGGCGGGCCGATCGCCGCCTAGCTCTTGATATGAAACACCTCGACCCCGACCGAATCGCAATCCGGATACACGTCGGGCTTCTCGGTCGACACCCGCACCGCGCGCACCTTGGGGTGGCGCAGCATCGCGCGGGCGACGTCGTCGCACAGGGTCTCCTGCAGGTGGACGTGGCCCAGCGCCATGCGCTCGGCGACGGTATTGCGCATGAAGTCGTAGTCGACGACCTCGTGCAGCTTGTCGTCGTGCGGCGTGCTTTCCGCCAGCGGCACGTACAGGTCGATATTGATCAGCACGCGCTGTTCGCCCTTCTTCTCGAACTCGTGCACGCCGATGTTGATCTGCACTTCGTAGTTGCGCAGGAACATGCGGCGGCAGTCTTGCAGGCTGGGATGGGAAAGAGCGGCGGACATGGCGGCGTGGGAGAGAAAGGGGAGACGGGGGAGAGAAGGGAGCCGGAAATCGGGAATCTGGAACCGGCAAAGGCCGCCGATGGTACAGGCGGCCGCGGCTCCAGGGAAGTCATTCGGTCAGGAACATCACGTCACGCGCCAGCGGCATCAGGTGCTGGCCGCCGTCCACATACAGCGTGGTGCCGGTGACCGCGCGCGCCTCGGCGAGATAGGCCACGGCCTGCGCGATATCGTCGGGCGTCGACGACTGGCCCAGCGGCGTCATCCGGTGCGCGCGCTTGAAGCCGCCGCCGGACTGGTCGCCGGACACCAGCGTGATGCCCGGCGCCACGCCGACCACGCGCAGGCGCGGCGCCAGCGCCTGGGCCAGCTGCATCGTCGCCGTCTGCAGCGCGGCCTTGGACAGCGTGTACGAGAGGAAGTCCGGGTTCAGGTTGTCGAGCTTCTGATCCAGCAGGTTGATCACCACGCCGCGCGCATCGTCCGGCAGCGCCCGGTGCAACTCGCGCGACAGCAGCAGCGGCGCGGCGACATTGGTGCGCATATGCGTATCGAGCGAGCCGTAGGAAAAGCTGGTGGCGACGTCGTACTGGAACAGCGAGGCGTTGTTGACCAGGCAGGTCGGCGTGCCGATGGCGGTGCTGCAGGCGGCGATCAGCCCGCCGGTCGCCGCCTCGTCGGCCAGGTCTGCCTGCAGCACCGCGGCGCGGCGGCCGAGCGCGCGGATCTGTCCGGCGACCTCCTCGGCCTCGTCGCGCGAGCGATGGCAGTGCACCGCGATATCCCAGCCGCGCGCCGCCAGTTCCAGCGCGATCGCGCGGCCGATACGGCGGGCGCCGCCCGTCACCATCGCAATGCCGCGGCTCGGGCCGGGCGCGACCGCCTGCGTCGACGAGGCCGAGGACGAGGCCGTCGTCGAACCGGGCGCGGCGTCGGAAGAAGTGAAATCTGGCATTGCTACAATCGCGGGATGCAGAAAACCGGTAGTTTACCCCTTCCCTCCGCGGACGCGCTCGATGCCTCCACGGCATTGGCCGCGCGCATCGGCGAGGCCATCGACGCCGCGCAAGGCTGGCTCGGCTTCGACCGCTACATGGCGATGGCGCTCTACACGCCCGGGCTCGGGTACTACAGCGGCGGCGCGGCCAAGTTCGGCCGCGACGTGCGCGACGGCAGCGACTTCATCACCGCCCCCGAACTGACGCCGTTCTTCGCCCGTACGCTGGCGCGCCAGCTGGCGCAATGGCTCGAGCAGGGCCTGGACGAGGTGATGGAATTTGGCGCCGGCACGGGCCGGCTGGCGGCGGATCTGCTGCTGGCGCTCGAAACCGAGGGCCGGCTGCCCTCGCGCTACTGGATCGTCGAACTGTCCGGCGAGCTGCGCGCCCGCCAGCAGGCCACGCTGGCCGCGCGCGCCCCGCATCTGGCCGCCCGGGTGCAGTGGCTCGACGCCCTGCCCGCGCGCTTCGCGGGCGTGGCGATCGGCAACGAGGTCCTCGACGCGATGCCGGTACGGCTCTACGCGCGGGTTGGTGGTGTCTGGCATGAGCGCGGGGTCGCGCGCAGCGATGGCGGCGAGCATGGCAACGACGCGCGCTTCCGCTTCGCCGACCGGCCGCTTGGCGCGGCCGACGTGCCCGCCGCCGTCGCCGCGATTCCGGGCGACCACGACATCGTCACCGAGACCCATGCCGAGGCCGAGGGCTTTGTCCGCTCGCTCGGCGCAATGCTGTCGCGCGGCGCGGCGCTGCTGATCGACTACGGCTTTCCGGCCAGCGAGTACTACCATCCGCAGCGCACCGGCGGCACGCTGATGTGCCATTACCGCCATCACGCCCACCCCGATCCGTTCCTCTATCCGGGGCTGCAGGACATCACGGCCCACGTCAACTTCAGCGGCATCGCGCAGGCGGCGGTGGACGCGGGCCTGGAGGTTGCGGGCTTCGCCTCGCAGGCGCGCCTGCTGATGAATGCCGGCATCACCGAACTGCTGATGTCGCTGGACCCCAACGATGCGCCCAGCTTCCTGCCGGCCGCCAACGCGGTGCAGAAGCTGCTGTCCGAAGCCGAAATGGGCGAGTTGTTCAAGGCCATCGCGCTGACGCGCGGCCTGGGCGACAGCGTGCCGATCGGCTTTGCCGCGGGCGACCGCAGCCACACCCTGTAGCCACGGAACGCCCCCATGCTGCGCTGGACACTGACCATCTTCCTCTCCGTGATCATCCTGTCGTCCGCGCTGCCGTGGCTGCAAAAGATCGGACTGGGCCGCCTGCCGGGCGACGTGCGTTTCCGGCTGTTCGGCCGCGAATGGGTGCTGCCGTTCGCGTCGACCGTGCTGCTGTCGCTGATCGCGCTGCTGGTCGGCCGGCTGCTATGACGGTGCGCCGGGTGCCGGCGGCAGGTCCATCGGCGGCACCCCGTCGTACAGCGTAGTCAGCGCCGTCAGCGCCCTCAGCCCCTCGGGCCACGGCCCGCCATCCGCTTCCGACAACGCGATCTGCAATTCCCTGAGCGCGTGCAGCGGCGAACCGCGATACGCCGGCGGCAAGCGCCGCACCGCCTCCACCAGCGCCTGCCATATTCCCGGCCACGTCTCTCGCGGGCGCCCCGCCACGGAGCCACGCGCCAGTTCCGACAGCACGCTGGCGCGCCGAGCGGCCGGCAGGCCGGCGGCGCGCTCGAGCAACAGCAGGCAAGCATCGGCGTGGTCGATCGCCGCGGCTGCCACCAGCCACCGCTGCTCAAGGGCCGGCGGCTGCGGGGCAATCGTCCGCAGCAAGGCCGCCCATGCCGGTGCCCGCTCCGCCGGGCCGAGGATCACCCCGGTCAGCCGCCAAAGCGCCAGCCAGGGTTGCTCGCGGTGATCGGCGGGAAGGCGTGGCAGCAAGGCGGCCAGGCGCGGCACCGCGCGCGCCGCCATCGCCGGCGATAGCCGACGCAGCTGGTCGCAGGCCCGTTGCAGCTCGCGGTTCAAGGCAGCGGGCGGCAACTGCGCCAACAGGTCCAGATAGCCCTCCCAGTGGCGCTCGCACTGGTCCGGAAAGGCGGCGCAGAACGCGTACAGCAGCGGTGCGCGTCCTGCCGGCGGCAACCGTGCGGCGGCGTCGGTCATCGCGTTCCAGCGCGCATCGGGATAGGGTCCGCTCAATTCCGCCAGCGCGGCGGCCAGGGCCTGCAGCGGCCCCGCGCGATGGTCGATCGGCAGCGCGTCGACGGCATGCCCGAACAGCCCGGACCAGGCGTCGCGCCTGGCCTCATGGGGCAGCAGGCCGAGCGAGGAAGCATGCGACGCGATCAGGACCGCGCATCTCGGCGGTGCCAGCCTGCCGGCCTCCGCCCACAGGTCGCCCCACAGACGCGGCGCCACACAGACGCCGGGCGCCGCCTTGCAGACGATCGCGAGCCAATGGGCCCGCGCCGCCGCATCGGTACACGCGTGCTGCCCTTCGGTCCACAGGCGGTTGCTGCATTCCAGCACCTGCTCGCGCGACGATCCGGCATGGCTCCACGCGGCGACCCGGCTCAGCACCTGAAGCCGGCTCTCGCCAGGCAGATCCCGCAGCGCCTCCCATACCCACTGCCGCAGCTGGGCCGACAAGTCGATGTCGTCGGCATGCAGCCACGCCGGCCCCGCTGCGTCCGCCAGCGCACACAGCACGGCAGTGCGCTGTGCCATGGCGGCCGCGCCTTCCTGCTGCGCCAATGCCGGGTAGGCCGATTGCACGGTGGCCAGCAGCTCGACCGGGGCCCTGCCGAGCGAACGTACCGCCCAACACATCGCCGTGATCAACGGCGCAACCTGCGCGCCCGGCACCGCCATGGCGCGCTGCAGGCATGCCGGCAACGCGGCGGCCGCCTCCTGCGTCAAGCGGGGAAATTCGGTGCAAAGGGCCAGCAGCGCCGTTGACTGCTGCGGCGGCGGCAGTCCGCATACCAGCTGCAACAGCGATGCCTGCAGCGAGCGCAGGTGCCGCGTCATCTCCACGTGGTCGGCGATGCGTTGGCGCGTGGCCAGGTGCGCCAGCTTGCCGCAGCACGACAGCAATGCGCACAGCGGGCGCTGGCGCAGGTCGGCCGGCAGCGTCGCGACCGCCTCGATCATCGGACCGCACGCCCTCGCGCCCACGAACGGGTGCATCGACGCCAGGCGTTCGGCCAGTGCGGCCATATGGCCGGCGCGGAGGTTCGGCGCAATGACGCCTTGATCGATTTCCCGCAGCGCAGCCTGCAAGGTCGACAGATTGGACACGCGGCCGATGCACCAGTCGATCCTTGCCGACTGGATCATGGACGCGAGTGCTACTCGCGTGCGCCGGTCGGTCTGCGCCATCCCGCAAAGGGGGCGATGGTCCAGATGGCCGGCGACATGCCGCAACAGATCGGTTGTCAGTTCGTGCCATGTGGCGCGCGTCTGCCTGCCCGGTCCGCCCGGCTCGCCTTGCCCCGTCGGCCCGGTTTGCCCAGGAGCCGCGGTCGGCGCGAACGCCTGGTGCGTCATGAAGCCAGCATCGATTTGCCGAAGCATGGTGCCTCCGTGAAACGGCTCAGGGCCAGGTCTCGTCGATCCGCTCGCGCTTCGGCGCGATGGCCCGCATCGCTACCGGATACCGCGGCCGCTTCAATACACGGCGCACCAGCGCGGATTCCGCAAAGGGAGCGATCGGCTGGAACCCGGCCGGTATGTCGTCGGGCGCCACGCCGCGCAGCAGCGCGACGAAGTGCGAGCGGGCCGCCAGGCGGATGCCGTGGGGCAGTTCGCCCAGCAAGCGCGCCAGCGATGGCAGCGGCGCTCCGCGATAGTGCGTCGGCAATTCCCGTACCGCGCGCACCAGTTCCATCCATGCCGTCACGCGTTCGCTGGCATGCCAGGCCATGGGGCCCTGCGCGCCGGCGCAACGCGCCAGCCGGGCCAGCACCTCGGCCCGCAGCGCGGCGGGCAGATCGCGTACCTGCATCAGGACCCATTCGCACCGTCCGGCGTCGGCATTCCAGGTCGCACCGAGCAGGCATTGCTGGCGGGCAACGGGCGGCTGTCCGGCCAGCAATTCGGCGAGCGTGTCCCACGCGCGTCGATGCCCTTCCGGGTCGAACTCGAACACCCGATGCACACGCCGCAACAACATCTGCCACGGCGCATGCCGCTGCGCGGGCGGCAGGGCCGGCACCGATCGGGCGATGTCCCACCACGCCGGGGCCCGCTGCGCATGCGGCGCGAGTTGGGCAATCCAGTCGGCCAGTTGGGTCAGTACCCCGGCCCGCTCTTCCATCGGCAGGCGCGTCATGATGATCCGGTGGCACGGCGCCCAGAACCGCTCCACGTTGCCGATTTCGATGCATGCGAGCAATACCTTGACCTGCGACGCCGCCGGCAGCGGGCGCAGCGCGTCGAGCAGGCGCTGCCAGCGAGGGTCCTCCATGTCCGCCTCGTCGGTCAGCAAGGCATCGGCCAGTTCCGCCAGCGGCCCG
>NZ_JCBAJO010000120.1:0-14657 GCF_059772245.1 Cupriavidus sp. R6-3 | reverse complement strand
GGTCGATCCTGCCTTGCCGCTGCCGCCGCTCGAGCGGCCCTGCGCCATCGCGAGCTGGCTCGCCAGCGCGAGGCAAGACGCGGCCACCACCAGCAGATCTCGTGGTTTCATGCTGTCCCTCCTGATTGTCGTGGTGATCTACCCGCTCGCCACGCAAGCCGCATGCCGGTATTTGCGAGCCACCTGCAACATGGGGCTCCTGCGCCGCGCTGCAGCGCTTGCAGAAATTGCTCCACGGGCTTGCATATTTGGGGCCGGCGCGCATCGCGCGTCATCGGCGCCCGGGGGCGATCAAGGCGCCGTGGCAAACGCGCGGGCCGGCACGCGCGCCGAGCGCCGCGACAGCCGTTCGAACTCGACCACGTCGTGGCCGCAGCAGACCGTCATATGGCCGTCGCGCCGTTCCTTGAGCTCGCGCAGATGCCGTTGTGTCGCCAGGCGAGCCTCACGGTCCTTTTCCATCATCCATTGATAGAAGCGCAGCCCCGGCGTGCAGTAGGGCCGCACCGGGTCGAGCTCGCCGTGATGGAAATAGGCGTCGCCCGCCTGCAGCAGCCATTCGCCCTGCGCCTGCACCGCGATGCCGGCATGGCCGAAGGTATGGCCGGGCAATGCAACCATCGCGATCTCGGGCGGCAGACCGTCGAGCGTGCGGACGCGGTCGAAGCCGTACCAGCGCTCGACGACGTCGGGTGCGTAGGTGCGCCAGCGTTCCTGCGTCGACCACTGCTGCGGCCGGAAGCGCTGGCGGTCCAGCCACGTGCGCTGCAGCCGCGCATAGTCGCGCTCGGCCGCCATCAGGTGGACGGTGGCCCAGGGGAAGTCGTCGAGTCCGCCGGCGTGGTCGAAGTCCAGATGCGTCAGCACGATGTGCCGCACGTCGCGCGGATCGAAGCCGAGCGCCTCCACCTGCCGGTAGGCCGTCATCTCGTCGCGGAAATCGGGCCGCAACAGCGTCAGGAAGAAGCCGCTCAGGCGCGAGCGCGGGTCCTGCACGTCGCGCCGCCCCATGCCGGTATCGACCAGCACCAGGCACTCCGGCAGCTCGACGAGCAGGCAGTGGCAGGCCAGCTCGCCGCGCTCGAGGATCGAACGGGAACGTCCGTCCATCAGGCGCCCGCCCAGCGGACAAGTCGAGATGCAGTTCAGATGATGGATCCGCATGAATGGTCTCCTGCACGATCCACCGCTCGTGCAAGTCCCATTCCAGGCCGCCGGGCATCCACGGCGCGGGGTCTGTGACCGGCCGCACCGACCGTCGGCGTGTCCCGGCACACCATCGTCCCATGCGCGCCGCGCGCTTACCGGGACAGCCGATGCTGATTACGCAAGACGATCCGACCATGGGCCCCTCGTTCTCGCTGGGGAACCGCGTGCAGCGGCAGATCTGGAACTGGGTCTGGCTGTTCCTGTTCCGTCCCAGCCCGCGGCCCGCACACGCCTGGCGCGCCGCGCTGCTGCGGCTGTTCGGCGCGCAGCTCGGGCGCCATGTCCATGTCTACCCGGGCGTGCGCATCTGGGCACCGTGGAATCTGCGCATCGGCAACAATGCCGGCGTGGCCGACGGCGTCACGCTGTACAACATCGAGCGCATCGACATCGGCGAATACTGCGTGGTGTCGCAAGGCACGCATCTGTGCACCGGCTCGCACGACTACAACAGCCCGAACTTCCAGCTGATCGCCTCGCCGATCACGCTGGCGCCGCGGGTGTGGATCTGCGCGGAGAGCTTCGTCTCGCCGGGGGTGTCCGTGCCGGAAGGCGCGGTGGTCGCGCCGCGCTCGGTGGTCACCAAATCGCTGCCGACGCCGTGGACGGTCTACGGCGGTACGCCGGCGCGGGCAATCGGCACGCGCAAGCCGCAGGGACGCTGAGTCGCAGGGACTGAACCGCCGAGCCGCGGCGCAGGGTGACGCGGCGGCGCGACGCCGCGCTCACGAGCTCAGGAGCTCAGTTGTTCAACTGCTCAGGCGCTCAGGCGCTCAACTCCATCACGATCTGCTGGTAGGTCTCGGCGAAGCGGCGACGGCGCCGTGCCAGGTCGTCGCGGGCAAGGCGCGCCTGCTCGGCGTCGCTCTCGGACGAGGCCGGACAGGCAAGCGCCTGCGCCATCGCGTCGGCCAGCGCGGGCGCATCGTCCGGGGCGAAGAAGACCCCGCGTGGCGGCGCCTGTTCGCGGTGGACCTCGATATCGGACAGCAGGATCGGCTTGTTCAGCGACCTGGCCTCTTCCACCGTGGTGCTCCATCCTTCGAAGCGCGACGGGTTGATCAGCGCGGCCGCGCCACGCATCAGGCCGGCCAGATCGCCGTGCGGGACCACGCCGAGGAAGCGGAAATTCCGCTGCAGGCCGGCCTCCGCGACGCTGCCCAGCAGGCGCTGGCCATAGCCGGGCTGCCGATGGTCGGCGGTCTGGCCCGTCGACAGCACCAGCGCTTCGATCCCGCGCTGCTTCAGCAGGCGCAGTGCCTCGACCACGATGCCGTGGTTCTTGTGCTGCCACAGCTGGTTCGGCAAATGGAAGTAGGGACCGCGAAAGCCGTAGCGGCGCTCCAGCTCGGACACCGGCGGCGCCGGCGCCAGCGGATTCATGTTGGCCACGAACTGCAGCACGCGGGCGCGATGCGCCTGCGCCGGAAAGCAGCGCTGCAGATCGCGGCACGCGGCGTGGCTGCTGACCAGCACGCGCGCCGAGCCCTGGCACAAGGACGCGAACAGGCGGTCGCGCATCGCGATCTCTTCGCCGGAGAACATCTGGGGCAGATGCAGATGCTGGAAATCGGGAATCCAGCCCAGCGTCGGCACGCCGGCGCGCGGTCCGAGCGGGTTGTGGTGCGACAGCACCGCGATGCCGTTGCGGGCCAGATAGCGGGCCAGCAGCAGGTCCGTGCCGCTTGCCGCCTGGCAGGCCTTGCGCACGTACCACCACGGACGGCGGCGATCGAGCAGCGCCGTGCGATGAACCGGCAGCGGCGGCATGCCTTCGAGCAGGTCCGCCGGCGTGCGCTCGCCGGTCAGGATCACCGGATCGATCGTGCGTCCGGGCAGTGTGTGCAGCGCCCACAGCAGGTTGCGGAAGTAGCTGATGCCGCCGAGCCAGCCGCGATCCTGGAAGGCGAAAACGAAACCGACCCTAGTCATCGCACACTGCCTCGAACCATTGGGCATAGCGCCGCACGCCCGTTTCGAGCCGGATCTGCGGGGCCCAGCCGGTGCTCAGCGTATGACCGATATCGGCGCACTGGTCGCAAGGGTCGCCGTGACGGACCGCCAGCGAAAAGCGCGGATGGCGCGACGGCGCCAGGTCCCGATACAGCAGCGTCAGCACCTGCCTGACCGTGGTGGTCGTGCCGCTGGCGCCGTTGTAGATCGGGCAGGCCGGCGACGCCTGCGCCGCCACCGCGGCCACCAGGCGCGCCGCATCCTCGGCATGCAGCCAATCGCGGCTCTCCTCGCCCGTGCCGCAATAGAGGTCGTCGCGCTGGCCGATCTTGCGGCATGCGTCCCACAGCAGCTGCTTGCGCTGCCCCTCGCCAAAGAGCGAAAAAAAGCGCACCACCGCCACCGACACGCCGAAGTGCGCGCCATACGACGCGCACAACTGCTCGGCCATCAACTTGTGCATGCCATAGGGAGAGGCCGGCCGCAGCGGCGCCGTGCTGCCTTCGCTGGCGGGCAGATGCGCGGCGTTGCCATAGACCGCGGCGCTGGACGGATAGACCACCGGGGTGCGTGGGCAATGCCGCCGGATGTATTCGAGCACGGCGGCGGTCGAGTCGACGGTGCGGGCGTGGTCGCCGAAAGGATCGCGCAGCGATGCCGACACCGACCCGCCGCCGGCGCAGTGCACCAGCAGATCCGGCTCGATCTCCAGCCGCTCCAGGCGCTCGAGACTGACCGGGGCCTGGTGCCAGACCACGCGGCCGGCGCAGGCGCTGCCCGGGCTGCCGTGGCCGAGGCCGACCACACGCCAGCCCGCGGCAAGATAGTGCTCCACGACGTAACCGCCGAAGAAGCCTCTCGCCCCGGTGACCAGTACGGTCTTTTCAGTCATCGTCGATCGCCCTGCAACGTGTTGCGAACCAAAGGTCCTCTTGTGCAGACAATGTAGCGTCCAACATGGCGTCGCACTGTTGCCTCGACCTCATAAAAGGTCAAGTTACTTTTCGTGGGATGCCCGCGCAGTGTGGCGGCCGCGCGTGCCGCTAGGCGCAATGGCTGCGCAGCAGTTGCTTGACCTGCTCGCCGGCGCTGCGCCAGTTCAGCCGTTCGGCGTACTCCCGGTACGCGCCGCGGGCGAGCGCGCCATAGTGCGGCGCGGACTGGAACACGCGCTCGATGTAGTCGCACCACTCGGCCGGATCGGCCTGCAGCTCGAAGGTCATGCCGTTGCGGCGATCGCGTACCGCGGTCGGAATGCCGCCGACCCGCGTGGCCAGCGACGGCAGTCCGAAGGAGCTGGCCTCGGCCAGCACCACGCCGTAGCACTCGGCGGTCGAGGGCAGCAGCAGGAAATGGGCCTCGCTCATCAGCCGCTCGAAGTGGCGCCGGCCCGCTTCCGTGCTCTTGGGCACGAAACCGTGCAGCTTGACGAAGCTGGGTGGTTCGTACGGCGGACGGCAGCCGACCACATGCAGCTCGGTCGGAAGGCCGCGGCGATTCAGGCATTGCGCCACGGCCAGCGCGGTCTCGCCGCCCTTGCGCATCCAGTCCACGCCGACCATCAGCAGCCGGCAGACGCGGTAGTCCTTGCCCAGCACGATCCGCTCGATATCCTGCGAGGTGCGCCTGCATTCGAGGTTGGCGCCGAACGGCACCACCTTGACCTTGGCCGCATCGACGTCGTAGTGGCGCAGCGCGGTGGCCGCGGCCCATTCCGAGCTGAAGATCGCCAGGCGGCAGCGCGACAGCGCCTGCTGCTCGAGCCGATGGCCGTCGCGCAGCGTTTCCTTGCAGAAGTTGCTGAAGCCGGGATAGAAGCCGACCATGCCGTCGAAGGTCGCGTCGGTCCAGATCGCGATCGGACGGTCCGTGTCGAGGCACGACACCGGCAGCGTGCCGGGGCTGAGCACCGCGTCGCAGTGCGCGCCCTCCAGGCGGCGCTGCACGCGCTGCGCGTAGCGGCGCGCCACCGTCGGCGAGCGGTCGCGCTGGTAGTCGCGCCGCAACAGCCGCCGATAGGCCAGCGCCTTGGCGCGCAGCAGGCAGGCCAGCACCGGCCCCTCGTCGACCTTGTCGATCACCTCGGTCTCGATCGCGCTGCTGCGCAGCGCGCGCGGGATATAGCTTGCCGATCCCGACCAGGCGTGGGGATCGGAAGCGTCGTACGTCGTCACGTAGGCCACTCGCATGGTTCTCTCCAGCGGTGGCGGCGCACGCCGGCTACAGGGGTAACTGCATCGCCCGTCTTCGCTGCTCCTGTACCTTCAGCACCACCATGTATTCGTAGATCGATACCAGCACGCAGTAATGAAATCCGGCCTTCCCGTCGATGAAACCGAACTTCAGCAGGTACAGGTACAGAAAGCGCGCCACCGGCCGCATCGGCAGGCGGAACGACAGCTCTTTCAGCGCCCGCCGGCGCGCCGGCGGATCGGAGGCCAACAGCGAGGAAAAACGGAACTTGTCCTCGTCCAGACTGCGGATGGTCTCCAGCGCCTCCCCCATCGAATATTTGTTGTGCTTGTCGAACCAGGCGTCGAAGCCCTTGTTGAAGCTGTAGTGCAGGAAATGATGGCGCAGGAAGCCGACCGACCCGTCGACCACCGGCGCCGGATTGACCAGCCGCTCCCAGCGCACCTTGTCCGGCTGGAAGAAGCGCAGCACCCAGATTGGATAGCCGCCGGCGAAGCGGATCCATTTGCCGAGAAAGTAGTTCTTGTAGCGCACGCGGTAGGCCACGGGCGCTTCGGCCTCGTCGCCCGGCACCCGGTCGGCGATCTCGCGCAGCTCCACCGCCAGCTCCGGGCTGACCACTTCGTCCGCGTCGGAGTAGTAGACCCACCGATGCTTGAAGTCGATGTTCTCGTTGGCCCAGTTCTGATGGGCCGACCAGTTGTCGAACTTGCGCTGGAACACGCGCGCGCCGTGGCGCCGCGCGATCTCCAGCGTCTGATCCGTGCTGTACGAGTCCAGCACGACGACATCGTCGCACCACGACACCGACTCCAGGCACCGTGCGAGGTTCTTCTCCTCGTTCAGCGTCAGGATCAGCACCGACACCTTGGCGGTCTTGCACGGCACGGCATGCGCGCCGTCGGCGGCGGCCTGCGGCGTATCGGGACGCGTCACCGCCTGCGCCGGCAGGCTACGGGCCAGCGGAGCGGTCATTGGCCGTACCTCCGCAGCGCGATGCCGGCGCGCTGCAGCGCCGTGCGCAACTCGGTGGCGCTGACCAGCGGTTCGGTCTCGCAGCGCCGCCAGGGCTCCGCAAAGCCGGGATGGACAGAGATCTCGGTGAGCCCGTCGCGCAGCAGCTCCGGCAGCCGCGCGACCCAGTCGGTGTTGTCGTGATTGATCGCGCCGTAGTAATGGGTATGGCGCAGCCCGTTGAAGTAGCGCTGGCAATAGTTGTTCATCACCGCCTGGCGCGGATTGGCGGTGAAGTAGAAGTTCTGCGGCCGCCGTACCCATTCGAGGCCGGCCCGTTCGAGTTCGGTGCGCAGCGCGCTGATCACGATGGGAAACTTGTGCAGATGGCCGTGGCTGTCGACATGGGTCACCTCGACGCCGTGGTTGCGCAGCTCTTCGAGCTGCACGCGGAACTCGCGCGCGATATCGTCCTCCGACAGCATCCAGGCGAGCGCGCGCACGCGCTGCCGATGGCTGGCGCGAAAGCGCCCGTCGGGCGTGCACAGCGACGAGGTCCGGCCCGCATGCGGCAGATGGCCGTCGACCATGTTGAAATGCAGGCCGAACGAGAAGCGCCCCCGGTTGCGGCGCGCGTAGTCGTACGCCTGCTGCGACGCCGGCCGGCCGGTCATGATGGTGGCGCTGGTCAGCAGCCCGGCCTCGAAGCAGGCAATGGTGGCGTCGCAGGTATCGGCATCCCAGCCGAAATCGTCGGCATTGAGGATCAGTTCTCGCATGTCAGTCTCCCGGTCAACCGCTAAGGGGCCGCATGCGAAAGCGC
The DNA here is from genome assembly GCF_059772245.1 of Cupriavidus sp. R6-3. Classification (NCBI taxonomy): domain Bacteria; kingdom Pseudomonadati; phylum Pseudomonadota; class Betaproteobacteria; order Burkholderiales; family Burkholderiaceae; genus Cupriavidus; species Cupriavidus sp. R6-3. Next base: position 7,525 of record NZ_JCBAJO010000120.1, on the reverse strand, counting down.
CGGTCCGGAATCGCGGTCGGCCGGCGGCGCGCCATCGGCGCGGCCCTGAATGATGTCGAGCAGGCGTTGTCCGACCTGCCTGCTCTGGAAGCGCCGCGCGAACGAGGCCGGCGCGGCGGCGCGCATGCGCGCGCGCGTGGCCGCGTCGGCGGCCAGCCATTCGCGCAGCGCCTGTTCGGTGCCGTCGACCGTGTCGGTGCGCACGATGCCCGCGCCGTCCGCCTCGATCTCGCGCCAGATATTGACCTTGTCGGAGATCAGCACCGGCACGCCGCAACCGAGCGCCTCGACCACCGCGACGCCGAAGTTCTCCTGGTGCGAGGGCAGGCAGAACACTTCGGCGGCATGGAAGGCACCCCACTTCTGCGGGCCGGACAGCATGCCGGTCCACACCACGCGCGGGGCGACGCCGACCCTCTCGGCCAGCATCTCCAGGTCCTCGCGCAACGCCGGCGCGCCCGGGCCGGCAATCACCAGCTGCAGCGCGGGATCGACGTTCGCCACGCGCGCGAAGGCCTCGATCAGCAGATCGCAGCCCTTCTTCTCGTGGATGCGCCCGAAGAACAGCACGATGCGCTTGCCCTCGGTCTGCGGAAAGGCCGCGTGAAAGGCCGCGCGCAGCGTGCCGTCGTCGGCCGGGGGCTGCGCGGTGCCATAGGACGCGATGCGTTCGGTGCAGTGGTACCAGGGAAACGACAGGCGCGCGCGCCGGCGCTCTTCGTCGCAGGTGAACAGCACCCCGGTGGCATGGCGCAGCGCGCGGCGCTCGAACAGCAGCCAGTACACCAGCTTCTTCAGATGCTTGAGCGGATAGCGGGTCTTGAACCAGGGGTCCAGCATGCCGTGGGTGAACACGTAATACGGCACCTTGCCGCGCAGCACCCAGAGCGCGGCCAGGCTGTGGAACTGCCAGAGACCTTCGATGATGACCGCGTCGTAGCGCGTGCCGTGTTCGCGCAGCCACGGCAGCAGGCGCGGGTTATAGGTGTAGATGCCCTTCGAAGGCCCCAGCGCGATCACGTTGAGCTCGCTCTCGCGCACCCATGGCGCATTCGGATCGTCGCCGCAGACGACATCGACATGCACGCCGCGTTCGACCAGCGGCATGCGCAACTGCCGCAAGCCTTCGATCGGGCCGCCGCCGGCCGGATTGATAGTCGCAATGATGTGAAGAAGCTTCATGGCCCTGACCGTATCGGCATGCAGCAGGATGGGATGGCGCACAGCGACGAACATGCCGCGCCAAGACGCGCCGTGCTGGCGGGCGGCGCTCCGTGCCACAAAGCGTAGGCAGCGCGATGGGCAAGCTCTGTTCGTTGGCGCACCCAGCGGGCGTGGCGCGACAGGGTCCCGCGCCGGGCGGATGCCCTCCGCACGAACGGCGGCAGGACGGCGGCAGAAGGGTGGAAGCAGGGTGGAGGGAGGGACGATGCGCCCTGCCTCGCGGTCATCATCCTGATGGTGGAGAACCCACTCATCCATTTGGCGGGCCCCCCGTTCGTGGGGCCCCGTCCGTGTGCGCGGCGCGATCCGTGACGGTGCGGGCCGCTGCTGTTTCAGCGCTGTATCGATGGCCCGGGCGAGGCTGGATCTACTGCGATGGGAACGCCATCGGCGATGACACGAGTTTCAACGCTGAAACATTATCGAACGAGCGTTGTTTCATTATTGAAACTCTAATGGGCGCATTTATTCTCACCCATTTGGGGAGGCTGGAAACGCTTATGGATCAAGGGTTACCGGATTATGAAAAGTGGGGGTAATCCCATCCTTCCGGGTCCCTGGGAGGTGACTTGATTTCGACTGACTCAACCCATAAGATGCCCTAAACGGATTAAAGATAAATGTTTTGGGGTGGGGAACAGGGTCGGCTATCGGGGCCGGCGCACCACAGTGGCCTGGTGATGCCGAGACCGACAGACGGGGGGAAGGCCTGAGCCGCTTCGCCGGGAAGTCGCCTGCGATGAGGCAACTGCATTCACCAGTGTATTTACCTGTTTTCCGCCCACAGATACGGGGGAAAAAGAACATGAATGCACTGTTGATTGAAAGCCATCCCTTGCTCCGGCTGGGCCTGCACCAGATGCTGGAGCGCATCGAGGGGATCGATCAGGTCATCGCGATCGATCCCGCCGATGTCTCTCTTCTTGACGGCACCGACGGCGATACCGACCTGATGGTGTTCGGCATGCCGCAGGATGTCGACGCCGGTTGGCAACTGCTGACCCAGGTCCGCCGCGTGCTCAACGCCCAGCGCGTGCTGCTGCTCTCCGATATGGTGCCGCTGCAGGTTCCGGCTGCCGCCATGGCGCAGGGCGTGTGCGGCTGCCTGCCGAAGTCCGCCTCGCTCGCCGTGCTCGAAGCGGCCATTCGCCTGGCGATGGTGGGCGGCTATTTCGTGCGCGGCAACGGCGCGGCGGGCACGCTGTCGTCCTCGCTGCCGGCCGGCTATGGGGGTCCGGTGGTCGCGCCGCCCTCGCTCGGCGTGCGCCCCACGATGACGGGCAGCGCCACCGTGTCGCCGCATCCCGCGATGCCGGCGTCTTCGCGCAGCGGCATCGTGCCGCCGCACGCTGCCGCGGCCGCGCCGCGTCCCGCACCGGTCGACACCGGCAGCGCGGAAGCGACCTACTACGACGAAGCCGAAATGCTGCAGATCACGCCGCGCCAGTACGAGGTGCTGGTGCTGCTGGCGCGCGGCCATCCGATCAAGACCGTCAGCCGCATGCTCAATATCTCGGTGGCCACGGTCAAGAGCCACGCCTGCACGCTGTACCAGCGTCTGAAGGTGCGCAACAAGGGCGAGGCGGTCTACACCGCGCTGCAACGCGGTGCCAAGCTCGAATGGGTCAACGGCGACGGCGCGGCGCCGGTTGCGTCGGTCACGCGCATGCCGCGTCCGGCGAACGAACGCGCGGAGATTACCGAACTGCCGCTGCAGGCCGGAGGCGGCATGCGCTGACGCCAGGCGGGGTTCGAACGAAGGCGGGCCGGATGAAATCCGGCCCGTTTTTTTTGCGTGATACGCGCGCTTGCGCGAGTTCGAACACTGGCAAGCGCGTCCTCGCCAACCCCTTTCGTTCCCCTTGCGTTGGGCTCCCGATCCACTCCGCATCAAATGTGTGACAACGCACCGATACCCAGTGCCTGCGCGGACACGATGGCAGCATCCGGGGGACATGGCCGTGCGCGTGTCCATGTGCAAGTCGCAGTGGGGGGAGGTTGCCATGAAAGCATTGGAACAGCATCAGCAACGCGGTCCACGCAGTGTGCGCCGCGGTCGAGCAGTGGCGGGGCTGGTCGCGGCCGGCGCGATGGGAGCGGCGGCGCTGCTGGCCGGCTGCGCCAGTTCGCCGGGCATGTATTTCGACAAGCAGGCGCCGGTCTCCGCCATCGGCCCCGATGCGGTGCCCAAGATCACGCCGATCACGATGGACCTGGTGCGCGAGCTGCGCAACAACTCGCGCCGCGAGAACGAGAACGTCGAGGAGCTGTTCGCCGCGCCGCAGCCGTATCGCGTCGGCCCGGGCGACATCATCTCGGTGGTGGTGTGGGACCACCCCGAGCTGGTCTTCCCGACGCAGACCTACAGCATCGGCCAGGCCTACGAGCTGCCCGCCACCGGCGGCAGCGCCAACGTGCCCGGCTATGTGGTCAGTCCCAACGGCGACATCCAGTTCCCGTACGCGGGCGTGATGAAGGTTGGCGGCAAGACCGCCAACGAGGTGCGCGACCAGATCGCCAAGGCGCTGTCGCGCGTGGTGCGCGACCCGCAGATGACGGTGCGCGTGCTGGCCTTCCGCAGCCAGCGCGTCTATGTCGACGGCGAGGTCAAGACGCCCGGCATGCTGCCGATCGACGACGCGCCGATGACGCTGGTCGAGGCGCTGAACCGCGCCGGCGGCGTGCTGACGCAGACCGGCGACAGCAGCCGCATCCGCGTGACGCGCGGCGAGCGCAGCTGGTACATCAACATGCCGGCGCTGCTGGCCAAGGGCGTCGACCCGTCGCGCATCCTGCTGCGCAACGGCGACATCGTGCGCGTCGAACAGCGCGAGGACAGCAAGGTGTTCGTGACCGGCGAAGTGCTGCGGCCCACCGCGCTGCTGATGCGCAACGGACGCATGACGCTGAACGAGGCGCTCGGCGATGCCGGCGGCGTGAATCCGAGTTCGGCCAGCGCCGACCAGATCTACGTCATCCGCAAGACCACCGCCGGCGAAGAGCCGAAGGTGTTCCACCTGGACGGCAGCTCGCCGGTGGCCCTGGCCATCGCAGAAGGATTCGAGCTCGAGCCGAAGGACGTCGTCTATGTCGATGCCCGCGAACTGGTGCGCTGGAGCCGCGTCATCAACCTGCTGATTCCGTCGACCCAGCCGGTGATCGGCACGGCCGGCGTGGTCCGATAGGCGGGCGCGATGATCCGAACCATATTGGTGGTCTGCATCGGCAATACCTGTCGAAGTCCGATGGCCGAAGCGCTGCTGCGGCAGGCGCTGCCAACGTGCGAGGTGGCCTCCGCCGGACTGGCACCGCCAGTCGGCGCGGCGGCGCATCCGTGCGCGATCGCGCTGATGGCCGCCGAGGGGCATGAACTGCGCGGGCATCGCGCCCGCGTCGTCGACACGCAGCTGGTGGACTGGGCCGATCTGGTGCTGGTGATGGACCTCGAGCAGCGCGACGAGGTCGAGCGCCGGTTTCCGGATGCACGCGGCCGCGTCTATCGCATCTGCGAGTTCATCGCGGCCGACGTGCCCGATCCCTTCGGCGGTTCGCACAGCATGTTCGCCATCGCACTCGGCTTGATCAAGACGGGCATCGAATCCTGGTCGGTACGCATAAGAGCCATTGCGCCGGCCGAATGTCACGGGGAGGCATCATGAATAGCAACAACATCCGGAGCACCCACTCCGAGCGCGCCGACGAGCGCGATGGCATGGTCGATCTGACCTCCTGGTTCGACGTGCTGGCGCGATACCGCTGGACCTTCCTGACGGTGGCGGGCCTGGTCATCGCGCTCGGTGCGATCTATGCGCTGATCGCGCGCCCGGTCTATCGCGCCGACATCATGGTGCAGATCGAGGAGAGCACCAACACCACCGCGGCGACCAACCGCGTGGCCGCGCAGATCTCGCCGGTGATCGAGGTCAAGTCGGCCGCCTCCGCCGAGATCGAGCTGCTGCAGTCGCGCATGGTGGTCGGGCGCGCGGTCGACAACCTGATGCTGAACATCGAGGCGTCGCCGCGCTACTTCCCGATCGTGGGCCGCGCGATCGCGCAGAACAACAGCGAGCTGTCGCAGCCGGGCCTGTTCGGCTGGGGCGGATTCGCCTGGGGCAGCGAATCGATCGCGGTCAGCGAGCTGACGGTGCCGGCCGAGATGGACGAGCGCAAGATCACGGTGACCGCGCTCGGCAAGGGCGATTACCGCGTCAGCTTCGCCAGCGATCCGGCCCGGGCCAACGGCAAGGTCGGCGAGCCGCTGACGGTGAAGACGGCCTACGGCCCGGTCAACCTGACCATCAGCAAGCTCGATGGCCGTCCCGGCGCGCAGTTCGAACTGCGCCATCTGCCGCGGCTGGCCGCGATCGCCCGCCTGCAGCAGCAGCTTCACATCATGGAACGCGGCAAGCAGAGCGGCGTGATCGGCGTCACGCTCGAAGGCGATTCGCCGCAGCTGACCGCGGCGATCCTGAACGAGATCGGCATGGAGTATGTCGAGCAGAACGTACGCCGCAAGGCCGCCGAAGCCGAGAAATCGCTCGAATTCCTGCAGGGCCAGATGCCGCAGCTGCGCCAGCAGGTCGAGGCCGCCGAATCGCGCTATAACGCGATGCGCAACCAGCGCGGCACGGTGGACCTGAGCGAGGAATCGAAGCTGATCCTGGCGCAGTCGGTGCAGATCCAGACCCGCCTGCAGGAACTGAAGCAGAAGCGGCAGGAACTGGCGATGCGCTTTGTCGGCGACCACCCCAGCATCACCGCGATCGACAGCCAGATCGACAGCCTGACCGCGCAGCTGAACGGCGTCACCGGGCGCATCCAGCGCCTGCCCGATGTCGAGCAGAACGTGCTGCGCCTGATGCGCGACGTCAAGGTCAATACCGAGCTGTATCAGGCCCTGCTCAACGACGTGCAGCAACTCAAGCTGATGAAGGCGAGCAAGGTCGGCACCGCGCGCCTGGTCGATCCGGCCAGCGTGCCGCTCAAGCCGGTGCGGCCGAATCGCCCGCTGATCGTCGCGGTGGCGGTGGGCCTGGGCGTGCTGGCCGGCCTGCTGATGGTGGTGGTGCGCCGCTCGCTCGACGGCGGACTGACCGATGCCGACGAGATCGAGCAGCATACCGGCCTGACGGTCTACGCGACGATCCCGCAGAGCCAGCAGCAGGCGCGCAAGTTCGGCGGCGCCAGGCCGCTGCCTGGCCTGCTCGCGCTGCAGGAGCCCGAGGACCCGGCGATGGAAAGCCTGCGCAGCTTCCGCACCGCGCTGCAGTTCGCGCTGGTCGGGAGCCGCAACCGCATCGTGGTGATCACGGGCCCCGCACCGGGCGTCGGCAAGTCCTTCATCGCCGCGAACTTCGCCGCGATCCTCGGTGCCGGCGGCAAGCGCGTCGCGCTGGTCGACGCCGACCTGCGCCGCGGCGGCCTGAACCACCGCTTCGGCTCGCGCCGCTCGCCGGGGCTGAGCGACGTGCTGCTCGGCACGCCGCTGGACAAGGTGGTGCAGCGCCAGGTCGCCCCGGGGCTGGACTTCATCCCGACGGGGACGCAGGCGCCACAGCCGGCCGACATGCTGAACAGCCCGGGCATGGAGGCGCTGATCGATGAACTGAAGTCGCGCTACGACGTGGTGCTGATCGATTCGCCGCCGGTGCTGGCGGCGGCCGATGCCGGCATCCTGGCCAGCAGGGCGGGTGCGGTCTTCCTGGTGGCGCGCGCCGATGTCACCACGGCGAGCGAGCTGCAGGCGACCGACAAGGCAATCCGCCATGCCGGCGGCGACGTCAAGGGCGTGCTGTTCAACGGCCTGCATGTCGAAGGCCGCTGGTACCGCTCGCACTACCACTTCGGCAAGTATCGCTATATGAACCAGTACAGCGCGATCAAGGCCAAGCGCGCCTGATCCGCACGGGCTTGCACCCTACCGTCGTATCAACGCCGATCCCCGCCGCGCGCGGGGATCGGCGTTTTGTAGGACAGCCGGCGCGCGCCGCGTAGGAACGCGCTGTCGGTCTTTCGGCCATTTGTAAGGAGTTGTTGAAAGGCGGAAACGGCGACGAGCGCTTGCCATCAAAAATCGAGCGGGCGGCAGCATCCTTCGATCGCGTGCCGCCACCGTCGTCCCCGCGGCCCCATCGGCCGCGGGCTTCGTTCGATAACAACTCAAGAGGTCCGATATGTCCCGAAACCTGACTGTGCGCACCCGAACCGCCCTGGCGGCGCTGGCCGCGGGTCTGATCAGCGCGACCGCCTTTGCGCAGGCGCCGATGGCGCCCTCCACCGGCACCGGTGCCGATACCAGCGT